>JBGVAQ010000396.1:0-4885 GCA_045224775.1 Acutalibacteraceae bacterium
TTACAGTACTCAACGGCAGACCGGGATATATAAACTTCCTTGATGCATTCAACAGCTGGCAGCTTGTTTCAGAGCTTAAAGCAGCAACAGGACTTCCTGCAGCAGCATCATTCAAGCATGTAAGTCCGGCAGGCGCAGCAGTTGCAACAGAGCTTTCAGACACACTCAAGAAGATATACTTTGTTGACGACCTTGAACTTTCACCTATCGCAAGCGCATACGCAAAGGCAAGAGGCGCAGACAGAATGTCATCATACGGTGACTGGGTAGCACTTTCTGATACCTGTGACAAGCAGACAGCACTCCTTTTGCAGAGAGAAGTATCAGATGGTATAATAGCTCCCGATTACACAGACGAGGCTCTTGAAATACTCAAAACAAAGCGTAAGGGCACATACAATGTTGTAAAAATAGATGCATCATATA
The DNA here is from genome assembly GCA_045224775.1 of Acutalibacteraceae bacterium. GTDB lineage: Bacteria > Bacillota > Clostridia > Oscillospirales > Acutalibacteraceae > UBA1213. Next base: position 427 of record JBGVAQ010000396.1, read on the forward strand.
AGCCGGCAGCCATTGAGCGCAAGCAGGTATATGGCATAAGCTTTGAGCAGGGCAGAAATGACCTTAAAATAGATGAGGACATGCTCAAGAATATAGTTACCGAGAACAATGATTTTCCTGACGAGGCAAAGCGTGACCTTATCATAGCGCTTATCACACTCAAATATACACAGTCAAACTCTGTATGCTATGCAAAGGACGGACAGGCAATAGGTGTAGGCGCAGGTCAGCAGTCAAGAATACACTGCACACGTCTTGCAGGAAACAAGGCTGATATATGGTATCTCCGTCAGTGTCCGAAAGTACTTGCACTTCCTTTCAAGGAGGATATACGCCGTCCTGACCGTGACAATACAATAGATGTATATATTTCTGACGATTACGAGGATGTTCTTGCAGACGGTACATGGGAGCAGTTCTTCACAACAAAGCCCGAACCGCTTACAAAAGAGGAGAAAAAGGCATGGCTTGCAACATTCAGCGGAGTATCACTCGGTTCTGATGCATTCTTCCCGTTTGGTGACAATATCGAAAGAGCAAAGCGCAGCGGTGTACAGTATATAGCACAGCCGGGCGGCTCTATCCGTGATGATAATGTTATTGATACATGCAACAAATATAACATGACAATGGCATTTACAGGAATACGTCTTTTCCATCATTGATTCGGAGGATTTTTATATGAGAATACTTGTATTGGGCAGCGGCGGACGTGAACACGCTATAATCCGCAAGATAAAGGAAAGTCCTAAAGTAGATAAGATATATGCGGCTCCCGGAAACGGCGGTATATCAAAGGATGCTGAGTGCATAAATATAGGCGTTATGGATAAAGAGGGCATTGTCAGATTTTCAAAGGAAAACGCAGTTGACGTTGTTTTCGTTGCACCTGATGATCCGCTTGCAGCCGGAATGGTAGATGCGCTTACAGCTAACGGAATCCGTGCATTCGGACCTCGTGCAGAGGCTGCCATTATCGAAAGCAGTAAGGTTTTTTCAAAGAACCTTATGAAGAAGTATCATATCCCGACAGCAGATTATGAGGTATTTGATGATCCTGCAAAGGCTATTGAATATATTGAAGATAAAAACAGATATCCTGTTGTTATCAAGGCTGACGGACTTGCTCTTGGAAAGGGCGTTATTATAGCCCAGACACAGAAAGAGGCAAGAGATGCTGTCAAGGAGATAATGGAGGACAAGAAATTCGGTGATTCCGGAAATAAAGTTGTTGTCGAAGAATTTCTTACAGGTCCGGAAGTATCTGTTCTTGCATTCACAGACGGTATATCACTTGTACCTATGGTATCATCAAAGGATCATAAGAGAGCTTATGATAATGATGAAGGTCTTAACACAGGCGGAATGGGTACGATAAGCCCGAACCCGTATTATACGGATGAAGTAGCCGAGATATGCAGAAAGACTATATTTGAGCCTACTGTTGCAGCTATGAACAGTGAGAACCGTACATTCAAAGGCTGTCTGTATTTCGGACTTATGATAACCCCCGACGGCCCGAAGGTAATAGAATACAATGCACGTTTCGGAGATCCCGAAGCACAGGTAGTTCTGCCAAGACTTAAAACCGACCTTGTTGATATAATCGAGGCTGTAATAGACGAAAGACTTTCACAGGTAAATATCGAGTGGAAGGATGAAGCGACAGCATGTGTTGTTATGGCATCGGGCGGCTATCCGCTTGCATACAAAAAGGGTATTGAAATAAGCGGACTTGACGATAACGGTCAGATAAGCGGTGCAGAGATATTCCACGCAGGAACGAAGCTTGAAAACGGCAAGTTTTATACTAACGGAGGACGTGTTTTAGGTGTAACAGCCGAAGCAAAGACTCTTGACGAAGCACTTGAGAAGGCATATGCAGCCGTTTCAAAGATAAGCTTTGAGGGCGCACACTACAGAAAAGACATCGGAAAAATAAAATAATACCAATAGAAGCCGCTGTATTTTAAATGCAGCGGTTTTTTATCGGAATAATAAGTGCTTACAGATTGTATAATTAATTATAAGTAAGTATAATTCCACTTTCCACTTTCCAAATTCCACATTATTTTGAATGATTTGTAAAAAAAATTGCAATAGTACTTGATTTTTTTAAAAAAAAGGTTATAATTAAATTAGCACTCAGGGAAAGAGAGTGCTAATTTAATGAATTAATTTTAATGATTGCTTAAAGGAGGCAATATATTATGACTATTAAGCCATTACTTGACAGAGTTGTTGTCAAGACAGAGGAAGCAGAGGAAACAACCAAAAGCGGTATCGTTCTTACAGCGGCATCTCAGGAGAAACCCCAGTTCGCAACTATCGTTGCAGTAGGTCCCGGCGGTGTTGTTGACGGTAAGGAAGTAGAGATGTTTGTACATGTTGGTGATAAGGTCATCACAAGCAGATATTCAGGTACAGATGTAAAGCTTGACGGCGAGGAATATTCTATAGTTCGTCAGTCTGATATACTCGCTATAGTAGAGTGATTTAAAAGTTAAACGGAGGTAATTTATCATGGCTAAACAGATAGTATATGGTGAGGAAGCAAGAAAGGCTCTTCTGAGCGGTATAGACCAGCTTGCTAATACAGTTAAAATAACACTCGGCCCTAAGGGCAGAAACGTAGTTCTTGACAAGAAGTTCGGCGCTCCCCTTATCACAAACGATGGTGTTACTATCGCTAAGGAGATAGAGCTTGACGATGCATTCGAGAACATGGGCGCACAGCTCGTTAAAGAGGTTTCCATAAAGACAAATGACGTTGCCGGTGACGGTACAACAACTGCTACACTTCTTGCTCAGGCTCTTATCCGTGAGGGTATGAAGAACGTTACAGCAGGCGCTAATCCTATGATACTCAAAAAAGGTATCAGCAAGGCTGTTGACACCGCTGTTGAAACACTTAAAACAAACTCAAAGCAGGTAGAAGGCTCCAAGGATATAGCAAGAGTTGCAACTATTTCTGCGGCTGATGAGTTTATCGGCAATCTTATAGCTGAGGCTATGGAGAAGGTTGGCAACGACGGTGTTATTACTGTTGAGGAGTCAAAGACTGCCGAAACATATTCAGAGGTAGTTGAAGGTATGATGTTCGACAGAGGCTACATCACACCTTATATGTGTACAGATACAGATAAGATGGAAGCAGTTATCGACGATGCTTATATACTTATCACAGATAAGAAGATATCCAACATTCAGGAGATACTTCCCCTTCTTGAAGAAATAGTAAAGGCAGGTCAGAAGCTCGTTATCATCGCTGAGGATATCGAGGGCGAGGCTCTTACAACACTTATCCTTAACAAACTCCGCGGCACATTCACATGTGTAGGTGTAAAGGCTCCCGGCTTTGGTGACAGAAGAAAGGAAATGCTCCGTGATATCGCTGTTCTTACAGGCGGTCAGGTGATTTCTTCCGAGATAGGTCTTGAGCTTAAGGATGCCAATATCACACAGCTCGGTCGTGCACGTCAGGTAAAGGTTGACAAAGAGAATACAATCATTGTTGACGGTGCAGGCAATCCCGAGGAGATAAAGGGCAGAGTTTCACAGATTCGTGCTCAGATCGAAACTTCAACATCAGACTTTGACAGAGAAAAACTCCATGAGCGTCTTGCAAAGCTTGCAGGCGGTGTAGCAGTTATCAAGGTAGGCGCTGCAACAGAGATAGAGATGAAGGAAAAGAAGCTCCGCATAGAAGATGCTCTTGCAGCAACAAAGGCTGCTGTAGAGGAAGGCATCGTAGCAGGCGGCGGCACAGCACTTCTCAATACTATCGGTTCGGTAGCTGCTCTTGTTGACACACTCGAAGGCGATGAAAAGACAGGCGCAAAGATAGTTCTCAAAGCACTTGAAGAGCCTGTACGTCAGATCGCAGAAAATGCAGGTCTTGAAGGTTCTGTTATAGTTAATAATATAATGAGCGCAAACAAGGTAGGCTATGGCTTCAACGCACTTACAGAGGAATATGCAGACATGATGGACAGCGGTATCGTAGATCCTACAAAGGTAACACGTTCTGCACTCCAGAATGCAGCTTCCGTAGCAGCAATGGTACTCACAACAGAGTCACTTGTTGCTGATATCAAGGAGCCGGCAGCTGCAGCACCTGCTGTAGATCCTTCAATGGGCGGCATGTATTGATAAATTAAAAATCTTAAAAATTACATTACAGTAAAGCAGACACGATATACTTTTGTGTATTGTGTCTGCTGCTTTATTTTGGAAAATAAAAAACATGCAAAACAAGTCTTTTAAAAGCTTGAATTGCATGTTTAAAGTTTTAATCGGGCGGGCAAGATATCCTTGCGATATCTTCAATGGTGTGATGTAGCTTATTTACTATTTCGGTGTCGGCAGCACGATAATACATTTCCTTGCCGTTCCTGTGGGAAATTATCAGACCTGCACTCTTTAGCAGACGAAGATGATGAGATACGGCAGGACTTGA
>JBGVAQ010000397.1:0-6229 GCA_045224775.1 Acutalibacteraceae bacterium
CGCACTAACCAATCAAACTACAGAATTTGTTATTTTCGATGATATAGAAGAAAATCCGTCTGTCGAAACTGTTATGAAAGCAAAAGAGTTCGGTCTGTCAAATAACGTTGATTTCGTTATAGGTATAGGCGGCGGCTCTCCTATGGATGCAGCAAAAGCTATAGCTTTCATGCTTGCTCATCCACATGACAGTGCTGATCTGCTTTATCGTATATCTGACGATAATGCTCTGCCTCTGGCACTTATCCCCACAACCTGCGGAACCGGCTCGGAAGTCACACCTATAAGTGTTCTTACACGACATGAGTTTAAAACCAAAAAATCTATAAGTCACAGGATATTTGCCGATATTGCACTTATAGACGGAAAATATCTCCGTTATGCACCGCTCAGCGTTCTGCGCAATACGGCTCTTGATGCACTTACACATATGATAGAAAGCTATATCAACGCAAAAGCCGATGATTTCAGCCGTATATTTGTCGATCAGGGACTGAAATTATGGAGAAAAAATAAAGATGTTCTCGATACAGGAAATGCTTCTGATAAACAGTTTCAGGAAATGATGAATGCATCAGCTATGGCAGGAATGGCTATTGCTCAGGACAGCACAGGAATACCTCATGGTCTGAGCTATTCACTGACATACAAGCTCCATGTTCCGCACGGGTGTGCTGTCGGATATTTTACCGCAGGTTATATTAACGAAGCTTTGAAATATCCATCATCAGCAAACTCTTACGGAAAGCATATTCTTGACAATATCGGATTCGGCAGTGTATATGAGTTTTCAGACTGGTACAAAAGAATATACGGTATTGCCGAAGTTAATGATGAAATACTTAACGAAGCCGTCAATGAGCTTTGGAACAACAAAGCAAAACTGCAAACCGCACCTTTTGATGTTGACCTTGAAACTCTCAGGCGTATCGCATTTTTTACCAAGAATCACTGAATCAGGCTTTCAAGCATTTCCGGAAGTTCATAAAAATTCATAAGTTCGGGAACAGTCTGCTCTATTTTTCCGAAACCGTAAGCCGCATGTATAAATTCAAGTCCGGCTTTCATCGTTGCGTCATAGTCCCCTTGTATATCGCCTATATAAAACGCTCTTTCAAGAGAATTTCTATCTGCAAGGAGTGCTATGTTATCACCCTTTTCTTTCAGATTGTTCCCGTAGCATTCAATATCATCAAAGTATTTCCAAAAACCGAAATAGTCAAGAAACGCTTCTATATATCCCTTCTGACAATTACTTACTATATAAAGACGATATTTTTCTTTGAGCCGTAAAAGCGTTTTTTCAAGATCGGGATATAATACACCACCGTTTTTGCGAAGATATTCGTTTTCATACCGGCAGCATTTGTCAAGAATATCCATACGCTCATCTTTCGGCAGATCTCCGAATATTTTATCCGCTATCCTGTCCATTGTCAGTCCCATTACATTCATTATATCTTCACGGGTTATATCCGGTCTGTTATATCCAAGCTCGTGCATCTTTTCGGTCCATGAAACCGCTACATTTTCGGATGAATCCCATAATGTTCCGTCCATATCAAATATCAATCCTGTTTTCATCAGCATTCAACCATCCTGTTATAGATATCGCAAAGCTGTGCTTTGTCATAGGTTATATCGTCCAATACAGTTATCCTTCCCTTTCGTACAGAACGGGCTTTATACCACATATCTGCAAACATATCTTCGGTGATTCCGTATGTCTTTGGACTGAAATCCAGCCCATAGGTATGGAAAAAATCTATCATTCCATCAGGTTTCTGTCCCTGAAAAATACATGCCGGAATACTGCCCATTGCAACTGCCAGACCGTGAGATATTTTTATCTGCGGATAATATTCTTCAATAGCATGTGCAAAAAGATGCTCACTTCCGCTGCAAGGTCTTGAAGAACCAGCAATTTCCATAGCAAGTCCTCCCATAACCAATGCCCTTGAGAGTATGCGTATGAAAACATGACTTTTCATGTCCTTTTCGTCACAATGATATACAGAATCATAACTCATTCTTGCAAGCGCATATGCAAAATCCTCTACATTCATTGAAGTTCTCGCCGCTGAAAGCTTCCAGTCAAAAAGTGCGGTATGCTTGGCTATGGTATCGCCTATTCCCGAAAGTGTCTGTCCTTCAGGTGCGTTTATTATCATATTTGTATCGACAATTATTGCCGTGGGTATCTTACATGCAATAGTCTTTCGTGCCTTTCCTTCTGTTTCTAAAACTGAAAAAGGTGATGCAAGACTGTCATTGCTAAGCGATGTAGGCATACAAATATATACTGCCTTACTGATATGTGCGGCATATTTAGCTGTATCAAGTACTCTGCCGCCTCCTATGCCTATTATTACCTTTATATCCTCTATGCATACTTTCTTTGCAATAGCTACAGCCTCATCAAAGCTTGCACTGCCTATTGCAACTATCTCGGCATTTCCGAAATCACTGCTTATATCCGATATCTTTTCCTTGTATATATCAATAAGAAACTGCTCGGATACTACTATTGTTTTCTGACCTATTATCTCAGGAATATAGCGTTTTATTATCTCATCAGAATGGAAGAATGCATCCTCCTCTACCGACAAACATATCGGAAGATTAAATCTTGTATGCTGGTTCATAAACTTACCTCCGCTTACTTATTATATTTTTTACATTATATCATTTCTTTTACAAAATGTCTATTATCAATAAAAAAATCGTAATAAGTTAATAAAAATAATCATAAATTATATAGATATAAATTGACTATAATAAACACTTATGGTATAATCTGGATAATCATTATTAACTTATCAAAGGTGGTGCTTATCATGGATAGCACTTCTGTTCAGGACAAGACTTTAAAAACGGCGGTGCGTGTATCAGTCGTAAGCATAATTGCCAACACTGTACTTGCCGCAGGTAAAACCGCCGCCGGTATTTTTGCCCACTCACAGGCAATGGTAAGTGACGGCGTACATTCTGCATCTGATGTTTTCAGCAGTTTTATAGTTATTATCGGTGTAAGAATATCGGCTAAAAAATCCGACTCTCATCATCCTTATGGGCATGAAAGATTTGAATGTGTCGCTGCAATTGTTTTGGCTGTAGTTCTGCTTGTTACAGGCTTCTTTATAGGTGCTGATGCTCTGTCAAAGCTGAAATCCGGAAATTATGATGATTTTCAGGAGCCGGGTATCGCCGCAGTTATTGCCGCTTTAGTTTCTATCGCCGTTAAAGAAGCTATGTTCTGGTACACAAGATATTATGCCAAAAAGATAGATTCGGGTGCAGTAATGGCTGACGCATGGCACCACAGGAGCGATGCTCTTTCATCCGTTGGAGCACTTATCGGTATAGTAGGCGCAAGAAACGGTTATCCGTTCCTTGAACCTGTTGCAAGTCTTGTAATATGCATCTTTATACTTAAAGCTGCATTTGATATCTTCAAGGACGCTGTTGATAAAATGGTTGACAAATCCTGTGACAGCGATACAGAAGATATGATACGGGACTGCGTTTTAAAACAGGAAGATGTTATGGGAATAGACATGCTCAAAACACGTGTTTTCGGAAACCGTATTTATGTTGATATAGAAATATGTGCCGATGGCAGCAAAACTATATGTGAAGGACATTATATCGCCGAAAAAGTACATGATGCCGTTGAAAAGGAATTCCCTAAGATAAAGCATATTATGGTGCATGTTAACCCCTACAAACAATAGAAAAATCCATATAAAGAGAAAAAGCATTATGACGCTTTGAACGTGTCATAATGCTTTTATTTTACTCCATTCCGAAACAAGACTTTCAAGAGAATATGCGGCATTTGCAGGACTTGTAGAGGGCAGTTTTACTGCTTCAATATTTGTAAGAGGAAAGATATATTTACTATACATTTTGTATGACAAAGCACCGTTACAGAATATCCTGTCTACACTGCTGTTGTTTATTATAATGCCTATATCATTAGGAACAACATCCTTTACGGAACTGTCGGAAGAACCTGTTATCGTACATGAATGTATGGAATCCCACAAAGCCAGTTTATGGTTCAGAATAAGCTGCTTTTTTTCATCAACAGTTATGGGAACATCTTCATCGAATATTGCAGATATAACCTTCCAGAATCTGTTCTGAGGATGACCGTAAAAAAACATGTTTTCCCTTGACTTGACTGATGGAAAACTTCCTAAAATAAGCGTTTTTGAATTCTTGTCAAAAAGCGGCGGAAACGGATGTATGATGTTTTTCGTATCCATAATATATTCATCCCCTGTCGCTTTCTTCAATGCCTTTGTCTGTAAAATTCAATACCTTGTCACAAATGGAAAGTACTGCCATACGGTGTGTAACTATAATTACTGTCTTATCTGTCATTTTCCTGAAATTTTCAAGAAGCTTTTTTTCCGTATGAGTGTCAAGAGAGCTTGTGGCTTCATCAAGTATAAGTACCGGACTTTCGGAAAATATCGCTCTTGCTATAGCTATACGCTGCATCTGTCCTTCCGAAAGACCTGTTCCACGTTCACCTAAAAGTGTATCAATACCGTTTTCAAGCTCGGATACAAATTCATCTGCACACGCTATGCGAAGTGCATTTATTATCCTTTCATCATTATCCATATCTGACCTGTCTGCAAAAGCTACAGTTTCCCTTACTGTTCCTGTCATAAGCTTGTTTCCCTGCGGAACATATGCAAATAATCTGTGCCACATCGGCGAGATCAGCTCTTTTCCGTCTGAAGTATCAAGAAAACACTCTCCCGAATCGGCATGGTAAATACTCATAAGAAGCTTTATAGCCGTAGATTTTCCGCAGCCGCTGTGTCCCGTAAAAGCTGAATATTCTCCCTTTTTTATGCCAAAGCTTATATTATCAAATACCGCCGGTGTACCGTCTTTTGAAAGAGCTGATATATTATTTGTAGGCGGATAGTATGTATAGCTTACGTTTTTCAGACCGAATCCATGTAATTTTTCACGATAGAACTCTTTGACATAATTCAGATCAAATGATGAAGTATCAGCCTCATCTTCAAAGCTCTCTATCTCCATAAGTCTTTCCGCACTGGCTGTCATAGCATAAAATTTAGGCAGATAACCTGTTATGTTTGCAAACGGTGACTGTATCTGTGAGATAAGCTGCGTGACAGCCGTAAGCGTTCCGTATGTAATTGAACCCATAAGTATTCCCCAGCCGCACCATATAACTCCGAAAAGATACATCCCGTTAAATGCTGTTCCGAAACCTATATTGCAAAAATTTGAAAAACGGTTTTTACGCATACGTGCAGCCTTATGTGAATCTGTCTTTTCAACCATATCATGCTCTGTCTGCTGTTCTGCGGCAAAGGAACGTATCATCATCATATTTCCAAGAGTTTCCTGCATAAAGATCCGCAGTATGCCATCCTTTTCCTGAACATTTTTATGAAGTCTTTTAAGCACTTTACGAAAAGCGTATGTAAGTATTATCATCACAATGCCGCCGGGAATTATTACCCATGTAAACCATGGCTGCAATATTATTATCATTACCAATGCACTCAGCATCTTTACTGCCATTCCGGATATCCCCGGGATGATCTCTGTACAGCCGTTTGCAACAACAACGGTATCATTTGTAAGCCGGTTGAGCCATTCACCTGAATGCACAGCCTCAATACATGAATAATTTTTTGTAAGCAGTTTGTTCATAAGACGTTCTTTTAACATATTCTCAAATGATGCTCTGGAAAGCTCATTAAGAAATCTTATAATCGCTCTCATTGATAGCTGCGCTATTACAAGAAGTATTACAAGCGATGCATTCAAAATGAAATCATTGCTATTTTTAGCAACGGCACTGTCAACTATATTTCTGAGCAGCAGGGCATACAGCACACCGCTTCCGCCGTGAAGTATCTGTATCAGGATAAGCAGAAGGATATATATTTTTTTCTTTCCGGTAACTGTAAAGATCCATCTGATAGTTTTATTTTTTTTCATGTCTGACTATCTTCCTTATAAGACTTTTAAGTTTGATAATAAGTCTTTTAAGACCTGTTCTGAGCGGTATCGTATTTAAAAATATAAATGAATAAAAACGATAACCCTTTTCTGAAACATTGTGTTCCTTTCCGTTCCGGATATAGCCTGTCATAACAGCAATGATATCCTTGTCCTTTATACCGTATTCCTTGTTTATGCAGTTATCACCGAGTATAACATAATCATC
>JBGVAQ010000398.1:0-2648 GCA_045224775.1 Acutalibacteraceae bacterium
GCTTAGCTTCAGACTGTTCTTTGTTTCGTAATTCATATCCATTTCCATTACAAACGGCAGATCATAATTTCTGCACTCTATCTGTAATAGTTCCCATGCCTTGCCGTTAAAGCTAAGATAAGTGTCACTTACATCAAGATGATTTGCCTGACGGATGTTTTCTTCCTCTGAAGCGGCATTTTCGTTGTTTACTTCAAATTCCGCTAATTTCTTAACTGGCTTATAGGCGGTATAGTAATTGTTTCTGACAGTCAGCCTGCCGTTTTGTATATTGCTGCTGTCTGCATTGATACCGAAGATCATTGTCATAGACTTGCGGTCATCACTCAGAGTATATTGCACATCATATCCGCCTGCCATACCCTCAAAGCTGATATTCACTCCGCTTTCCGATACAGCATTTATACAACAGTTGGCATTGTTATCATTTGTATTTGAACAATAACCGTTCTTAAGGCTTGTATAGCCTTCATCGGCAAAGGTACTGCCGTCATTCTTGGCAAGCTCAATGGCTGCAAAAAAAGCGTTTTCATCACCTGTTATGCCTAACAGCTTTCCTTCAAGTCCCGGAACATCACTTTCAAAGCGGACATTTCCTCCATCATATACATCCATCACAGAGCTTTCTCCCTGAAAATGACTGCCGAAAATGTTACTGAATACTCCGGTTACAGCAAGCACTGTAACACTCACCGTACAGGCAACAACAGCCGCTGCCAAAGCCGCAAACAGTCTTATTCTTTTTACGCTTCTTTTCGGCTTTTCTATGTCTGTAGTACAGCTGCGGACATTTGCCTTGATCTTCTCAAAATCGAACTTGGGTGAATCATCCTTAATAAGCTGTGAAACATCCCATTCCCCGATCTCATCGGAAATATTGATCTTCATGGTGCATAACCCCTTTCTTTCAATTTCATACGAAGCTTCTCTTTGGTACGGCGAAGCTTGGATTTTACAGTTTCCTTGTTCATTCCGAGTATCCCGGCAATCATCGGTGCGGTCTGCTGATAGTAATAATACCGCAGCATGATCTCTCTGTCAGGTTCATGCAGTTCATCTATCAGTTCATGCAATATCTCTGCTATGTCGTCAATTTCGGCAGTTACATCTATTGAGAAATCACTCTGTATTTCAAGCTCTTCAATATCAAGTGTTTGCACCCTTTTAACTGCAGCCAGCCGATCTAAAGCCTTTGTCCTCGCAATACGGCAAAGATAGCCCTGTAATTTTCCCTCCATTATCTTATCTGTATTGTTCCAGAGAATAACAAAAATATCGGAGATCGTTTCCTCCATATCCTCTTTGGATAGTCTGTCCCTGCCTATGTTGTAAACAATATTCGATACCAACGGAAGATACTTGTTCATTACCTCCTCAAAAGCAGCTTCGTCATGTTTTTTTAATCTTTGTATCAGGATATCCTTCAATTTCTGACCTCCCCGCTGAAACAATTTGAAGTACCTCTATATATCATAACTGAAATCAGATTAAAAAAGGTGCATTTTATTTATAAAAGATTAAATTTATTATGTAAATCTTTAATGGCGCAAATAAGCAGGCAGACATTCAAATTCGGAATGTCTGTCCGTTTTTGATAGCTGTATAAGCACAACCGCCCGACCTCTAATGTACCAACACCCTTATATGAAGTCTTTGGATATTGTAACCACCTGCCGTGATACTCTCAACACAAGCGATACCCTCTTTCCCGATAACCGTTCCATTCAGGACTGTAAAACCGCCTGTGCCAACAGAAGCACGAATATTACTCCAATCGGTTATCTCTCCGGTGATTTTTCGCACCCGATAAATCAGGTCGATTATAAGATCTTCGGATGCCTGAACATTATCATCGTGTATCTGTTCGTCTGTTTTGCTCTTTAACACTACATCAGCGTGGGTATATTTCCTTGAACATTCCTTGTAATCAAGCTCACGGTAATCTGCTATGATCTTATCCCTACGCTCTATATCCCACTTATCCCAACGCATAACAAGCTCCTCTTGCAGTTTCCTCAGAACATCAGGCATATCCGTAATCAGCACACTAACACGCTCCATAAGCCCTGTTAGCTGTTTTCTGTAATTGTCAAGGGTTAGTGCCGTTTCGGCAATCTCACGTTCCAAACGGCTTATATCGTCCGTATAATGCTCAATATCCCACTTCAAAGTTCTTACTTCGGGACTATCTGAATTGGCAAGAAACTTTGTATCAAGAAGGTGTTGCTTCTTGATGATAAGCACCTGCTTTTTGAGTATGGTACGCTGTTTCTTGCCGATCTTGTTCTCTGCATTTGCTATTCTTTCCGATAATGTTTCTATTCTCATTGTCCTGCTCCTTTCTCAAGTGGGACTTGAAGTCCCACTTGTCACGCTATTGATTGTCGGATCAAAGTTCAACAATCGGACAACCTCTGCTTCTGTAATTGTCAACCTCCCACTCGTCAGCAATGCGAATGGAAACCATTTCATACTTTGAATAGTGTTCTTCTGCTTTTTCTTCGCTGTCGGTCAGAACAAGGTTTGTACAGTAAACTCCACTGTCCGACCATTTGAATGTCGCAAGATACCAAGTTTTCATAGTTTTGTCCTTTCTTCCCGTATAGCCGTTAGATCAGCTTCATAATCTGGGACTTCAAGTCCCACTT
>JBGVAQ010000399.1:0-1747 GCA_045224775.1 Acutalibacteraceae bacterium
GCTTAGCTTCAGACTGTTCTTTGTTTCGTAATTCATATCCATTTCCATTACAAACGGCAGATCATAATTTCTGCACTCTATCTGTAAAAGCTCCCATGCCTTGCCGTTAAAGCTAAGATAAGTGTCACTTACATCAAGATGATTTGCCCGACGGATTCTTTCTTCCTCTGAAGCAGCATTTTGGTCGTTAACTTCAAATTCCGCTAATTTTCTGACGACCCTGTATGCGGTATAGTAATTGTTTCTGAGCGTCAGCCTGCCGTTTTGTATATCACTGCTGTCCGCATTGATACCGAAGATCATTGTCATTGTCCTGCGGTCATCGCTCAGAGTATATTGCACATCATACCCGCCTGCCATGCCCTCAAAGCTGATATTCATTCCGCTTACCGATACGGCATTTATGCAGCAGTTTGCATTGTTATCATCTGTACCTGAACAATATCCGCTCATAAGGCTTGTATAGCCTTCATCGGTAAAGGCACTGCCGTCTTTTTTGGTAAGCTCAATAGCTGCAAAGAAAGCGTTTTCATCGCCTGTTACGCCTGACAGCTTTCCTTCAAGTCCCGGATCATCACTCTCAAAGCGGACATTTCCTCCGTCATAGACATCAAGCACCGAGCTGTCTCCCTGAAAATGACTGTCGAAAATGTTGCTGAATACTCCGGTCACAGCAAGCACTGTAACACTCACGGTACAGACAACAACGGCTGCTGCCAAAGCCGCAAACAGTCTTATTCTTTTTCCGTCTTTTTTCGGATTTTCTATGTCTATAGTGCGGCTACGGACATTTGCCTTGATCTTCTCAAAGTCAAACACGGGTGAATCATCAGTAATAAGCTGTGAAACATCCCATTTCCCGATCTCATCAGAAATATTGATCCTCATGGTGCATAACCCCTTTCTTTTAATTTCAGACGAAGCTTTTCTTTATTGCGGCGAAGCTTGGAGTTTACAGTTTCCTTGTTCATTCTAAGTATCTTTGCGATTATAGGTGCGGCTTGCTGATAGTAATAATATCGCAGCATGATCTCCCTGTCAGGTTCATGCAGTTCATCTATCAGTTCATGTAATATCTCTGTTACATCGTCAATTTCGGCAGTTACCTCCATTGAGAAATCACTCTGTATTTCAAGTTCTTCAATATCAAGTGTTTGAGGCTTTTTATGTTTTGAAAGCCGATCCAGAGCCTTTGTCCTTGCAATACGGCAAAGATAGCCCTGCAGCTTTCCCTCTATTATCTTGTCTGTGTTGTTCCAGAGAATAACAAAAATATCTGAAATAGTTTCCTCCATATCCTCTTTGGAAAGTCTGTCCCTGCCTATGTTGTAAACAATGTTCGATACCAATGGAAGATACTTATTCATTACTTCCTCAAAAGCGGCTTCGTCATGTCTTTTTAATCTTTGTGTCAGGATATCCTTCAATTTCTGACCTCCTTGCTGAAACAGTTTGAAGTACCTCTATATATCATAACTGATTTTAAAAGAAAAAATGTGCATTTTGGTTTATTAAAAATCAAATTTTTTAATGGAAAAATAAATAGACAGGCATTCAACCACTGAATGTCTGCCTGTATTTTTGATATCTGTATAAGCACAACTGCCCGACCTCTAAAAAAGAGATCAGGCAGTGTAGGTGTTATATATAAACATCCATCAAGTTATTTAAGCAAAGCTTTTAATGTACTGTTCTGTTCAGGTGTAAGTTCCTGCATACCGTTTACCGATCCGTTACCAAGATAGGG
>JBGVAQ010000400.1:0-4233 GCA_045224775.1 Acutalibacteraceae bacterium
GCTGCGCACATTCCTGCCAATAACATCTTAATATTCATTTTTGTGATCTCCTTTTTTATTTTGTTCAACAGGTGTGATTTATCACTTGATTGTAACTGTATTATATCACACAGACCCTTGCCAAGTCTATAAAAAATGTTTTTTAATTAGTCCGCCCTGCCGATATGTCCGACAGGGCGGAGAGAATTGCAATGCTGCTTATCTGATCGTCATAAAACGTGTCTTAGTATACCTGTATTGTTGCAGCATTTCCGGCTTCGGCAAAGTCCCATGTTTCTGAACAGTAGCCGTTGCAGCCGTGATTCCACATACGGACTTCCTTTTCACCGGGGTTCTTTTCGTCAACATTGATTCCCTTGTACAAGCCGTGGAGGTGTACCGAACCGACAATGCCCGAGAGGAAGTCCCTCACACCGAGATCGTCATAAGCCTTTTCAGTCACAAGATATGTATCCTTGGGAAGGCCGCTTGTATCAATGCCGTTTGCGCTCAGCAGTTCGCGGACAGTCTGACCCTTTGACTTTGCGTAGTTGGCGAGATCCTTGATCTGGTCGCCGGAGAGGTAGTTTCCGCTGAGTACCATGCTGTTGAAGGAACCGACTGCCTGATCTTCGTTCTTGCTGTAGAGTGAACCATGGTTGGTCACGTCGATATAGCGGATCTCTTTGTTTGCTTTGCCCTTGTTGACGAAGATTCTTCTGCTGGTATTGATGATGTTATTGTACTTTGCACTGACGGTGTTTTTGCTGTCAAGCTCATAGACATCAACCGTTTTATCACCGTATACCGGAGCCATATAACGGAATGCTCCGATCCTTCTTTCTTCGTATCTGATGATATTGGACTCATCCTTTGAGATCTCTTTTCTTACGATAGTTTCGCCAAGAACAGTCTTGTTGAGCTCGTCGATCTTTGCCTGTATCTCGTCAACATTTGTGCTGATGTGCTCAAGATAGTAGCTGTCGATGCCGTCCTTGTTCTCAAGAGCGTTTACCATGAGCTGGGCTGACAGACATTCCATCAGAACAGTATAGCCTGCCATGTAATTCTGCATGATACCGTCCATAACGACCTTTGCCTTGTCTATCGCCTCACCGCTGAACATTGAACGCTGCTTGAAGTAGTTGTATATGGTTGTGAACATATCGTTTCCGTCAACGAGGCAGGCGTTGTTGAGCTTTTTTGACACGCTTGTGAATCCTACAAATGGTGAATTGCCCTTCTTCCACTCGATATCCCTGTCGATCTGCGCCGCGATAATGGCTAACTTCTGCTTTGTGGTGTAATTCTTGGAGGTCTTTGCGGTTTTGATGGCATTGATAATACCCTGGATCTCGGAATTGAAGGGAGTGAATACGGAATAGTCGAAGTTCTCGATGGAGAGGATGTTTTTCAGTTCGTTCTGCATATCCTTTTCAAACTGATCTATTCTGCTGTACAGCTCGTCGATCCTTTTATCTATATCCTCAAGGCTCATCTGCTTGTTTCCGAAGGCGGCGCCCGTGAGTGCCTGCAGAGCCGGATTAAGGGTCTTGCCGCCGGGTACGAACTCTGCGATACCCGCAAGGAGTGTTGAAATACCGACCTGCTTGATTTTTTCAAGATCCTTGTCGGTGATTCTGTTCAGAAGGCTCTTGGCTACATCGCCGTATTCCTCTAATTCTTCTGACAGCACTGTTGTATCAATGGAAGCTGCGTTAACGGTCATAGCCGATGCGCTCATTGCCGTTCCTACCGAACACATTGTTACTGCTGCGAGTAACGCTGCGATGATCTTTGTTCTGATACCTGTCTTTTTCATAGTGATCTCTCCTTTTTTATTAGTGTTGGTTGTGGTAAGTGTGGACTTGCTTTCTGTGGTGTTGACTGTCTTTTTCATAATGATCGCTCCTTTGATTTTTTATGTTCGGGTTTGTGTTTTCCTTTGTTCTGTCTTAATTATACCTTATCGACCTTTGCAACTTCTTTGCACCGGCGTGTCGCCGGTCCCGACTTCGCGCTCAGGTTCTTTCTGATTTGAAGCCACCTTTCCGCGGGAAAATACTCTGTTTATTTTGCTGTTTTGTGTTTTCCTTTGTTCTGACTAAATTATATCAAACTGACCTTTGCAACATCTTTGCAAAAAACGGACATTTTTTCAGAAAAAACTTTTCTTATTTATTAAAATATGTTATGATGTAAAAAAATCAACAGGAGTTGATCGCTTGAAAAGAAAATACAGAGGCAGGCTGCTTATACAGACACTTGCGATCGTACTGCCGCTGTTTTTGTTAATGACAGCAGCAGTATGCTGGCTCTTTGAGAGTAACTCTGTAAACAGCTTCCTTGAGGCCCAGAATTCCCATATGTCCTTTCAGCTCAATCAGGCTGAGAATAATATCTTCTTCTTGAGTGATGAGATTATGCAGTGGCTTTTTGACAAGATCGAAAAAGATCCCCTGCTTCTCCGGGAGCCTGTCACCGAAGAAGAAAACGCTGCTTTTTTGGAACGCATTGATAAAGATCTGCTCGATATTGACTATCTGAAATCAGCGCCTGAAACATATCAGAATTATGTAATAAAAAGTCTTTTCGACAGCATAGACGGTTCTGTATTGCGTGAAAGTGGGATCGAGGGAGCAGACATTCTCTTTCTGATGGATGTGACCGAAGGATATGAGGGCATGGTCATCTCCGAGTATACTCCGCAGGGACAGGGACGACTGATAGGTGAAAACTATAACATAAAAATGTCAGAACATTCTGCACTGAAAGAATTGACAGAGAAAAGAGAGGATAAAATAGTTTTTGAAAATGCCGAGGACTATCCGGGCCAAGGCAGTAATTATATCGGTTATAAACCAATATTTGCAAAAGGAAAGGTAAGAGCGGTTCTTGGCATTGTTTATAACTGGGATGAATTCAAAGCGTCACTAAGAAGCACTATCATAAAAACCATGCTTATAAGCATCTCCGGAATGATCATAATTATGATAATTATGTTGATCTTCCTCTACCGCAGGACGATCAAGCCTGTTCTGAGGATGCAGCGTACACTCGTGTGCTATACAAAGGATAAAAACAGCGCCGATGTCGTCAGGAGGATGCAGAAGATCAAGGCGGATAACGAGTTGGGCTATCTTGCCAATGTCATTTCAGATCTTGCCCTTGAAATAGATCTGTACACCAAGGAAAACACCCGTATAGCTGTCGAACGCGAAAGAGCGGAAACTGAACGTGAGAGGGCTGAAAAAGAAGCCTACGAAGCCAAAGTCAGCGTCATGGTCAGCCAGATACAGCCGCACTTCATGTATAACGCATTGACCTCCATCGCCATGATGTGTCAGATCGACCCTGATACTGCGCAGGAGGCGACCGTCACCTTTGCAAAATATCTGAGAGGAAATATGGATTCCCTCAAGCAGACAAAGCCGATCCCGTTTGAGCAGGAGCTGGAGCACCTGAAAAAATATCTGTATATCGAAAAGCTGCGGTTCGGAAAGAAACTCAATATCGAATACGACATACAGGCCGCGGACTTTGTTCTGCCGCAGCTCAGTATCCAGCCGCTTGTAGAAAATGCCGTCAAGCACGGCGTTGGAATGAAAAAGAAGGGCGGTACAGTTACCATAGCTACCCGTGAAACCGAAACCGCTTATGAAGTTATTATTTCCGATGATGGCGTAGGCTTTGACACCACAGCCGAAAAGAAGGATGACGGGCGTTCCCATGTGGGCATGGAAAATACCATACGCCGTGTAAAGGATATGTGCGGCGGCGAGATCAGGATAGAAAGCAAAGTGGGCGAGGGTACGACGGCCACTGTGATATTACCGAAGGAGGGTCAACCGAATGAAAATACTGTGTCTTGACGATGAGGAGCTTGCCCTGAAAATGCTGCAAATGGCGGTCGAAAAAGCAAGACCGGACGCCGAGGTGCTGGGCTTTGACGATCAGGACGATCTGTTGGATGAGGCCGAAAAGGGCGGCTGCGACGTTGCCTTTCTTGATATCCACATGAGAGGAATGAACGGAGTAACAGTCGCAAAAAAACTGAAGGAGATTAACCGTAAAATGAACATTATATTTGTGACTGGTTTTTCCGAATATAAAGGTCAGGCTATGGATATGAAGGCTTCCGGCTACATCATGAAGCCCGTTACCGTGAAGGAGGTCAAGGCGGAGCTTGACGACCTGCGCTTTCCCATCATCCCGAAAAAGAACGCAAAACTCAGAGTGCAGTGCTTCGGCAAC
>JBGVAQ010000401.1:0-2552 GCA_045224775.1 Acutalibacteraceae bacterium
ATTCAATTCCTTGTGAATTCAAACACGGAGTCAGATTATTATATCCTGACTCCGTGTTTTTCAATACGCTTTACTTTTGACGCTTACTTTGGTAAAGCATTTATTTTTGAAAAAACAAATATTCAAAATTATTCTCGACCGCTTTCGAGACTGCCTGAATATCTTCAAAAATGTAGTTGTTTTTACTTGTTTCTGAATATAAGCGTTTTTTGTCATTTTCACTTGACATTTACAAGTGTCTTGTAAATCATTAACAAATCACAAAATACATAATAATATAGTAAGTAAAAGCTTTATTTATCTAAATGAGAGGAAAATGATTATGAAGGAAAAAACTAACAACGAAACTGTTTATCAGATTACAATGTATCTGGTCAGAAAAATTCTTGATGAAGAATTGATTACAGCGGATGACTATAAGCTTATTGAGGAGTATTTCAGTCAGAAGTATTCTGCTGTCCTTGGAAGGCTATTCTTTGAACCGCTTGTGGTTAATAAATAAAGAAAAAATGGGAGTGATCAGTATGAAAAAAATAATTAAAATTGAATCCAAGATGATAGGTGTAAAAAAGAAAAAAAGGGTGGCTGCTTACGCAAGAGTTTCAACATCTGCTGAGCGGCTGAAGCACTCGCTGTCCGCTCAGATAAGCTATTACAGTGCACTGATACAAAAGAATCCCGAATGGGAATTTGTCAGGGTATATGCTGATGATGGCATAAGCGGAACCGGTACGGCAAAGAGAACAGAGTTTCAGCAGATGATAAATGACTGTACCGAGGGAAAGATAGATTTGATCCTTACAAAGTCTATATCAAGGTTTGCACGCAACACAGTTGATCTGCTTGAAAATGTCAGGTATCTGAAATCAAAGGGTGTTGAGGTCTTCTTTGAAAAGGAAAATATCAGTTCTATGTCAAGTGACGGCGAACTGATGCTGTCGATTCTTGCTTCTTATGCTCAGGAAGAGGTACGCTCTATTTCAGATAACATCAAATGGAGAATGAGAAAGGATATGCAGAAAGGAAAGCTTAATGCGGTTACAAGCTTTCATATCCTCGGTTATGAATGGAAAGATGAAATGCTTGTGATCGTTCCAGAGGAAGCGGATATAGTAAGGCGTATTTTTAGTGAATACAGATTTGGAAGCTCGCTTTATAAGATCGCCAAATCTCTTAATGCTGACGGTATCACAACCAAAAGAGGATATCAATGGGATACTGCTGCTATACAAAGAATATTGAAAAATATAACTTACACCGGTAATATTCTGCATCAAAAGCAGTACGTTGTTGATCCAATTACGAAAAAAAGAAAAGTTAATAACGGAGAATTGCCGAAATACTTTGTGGAGAATACGCATGAGGCTATTATTGATAAAAGTGAATTTGACTTTGTTCAGGAGCTGATGAAAACAAGCACAAAGCAAGACGGTAAAGAAATATCATAAGGAGCGTGGAAAAGATGGCTGAGAAAAAAGTAATAACGATTCCGGCAATGATCAGCAAATCAATGGAATCATATTCCGTAAAACCTAAAAAAAGAAGAGTGGCAGGATATGCCAGGGTAAGTACCGACCATGATGACCAGCTTTCAAGCTATCAGGCTCAAGTCGATTACTATACAAATTACATAAACCAAGTGGAAGACTGGGAATTTGTGGGGATCTATACGGACGAGGGAATCAGCGCAACCAATACAAACAGATGTGAGGGCTTTAAGGCTATGATCGCTGATGCAAAGGCAGGCAAGATAGACCTTATAGTTACTAAATCAGTCAGCCGTTTCGCAAGAAATACGGTTACAGTCTGACTGCCGTGCGGGAACTCAGAAGTATCGGAGTGGAAATTTTCTTTGAAAAAGAGAATATCTGGACGCTTGACTCAAAGGGGGAGCTTTTGATAACTATCATGTCGTCTTTGGCTCAGGAAGAGAGCCGCTCTATATCGGAGAATGTTACGTGGGGGCACAGAAAGCGCTTTGCCGACGGTAAAGTTATGATTCCATTTTCAAACGTATTGGGCTTTGAAAGAGGAAAAGACGGGGAGCTTGTTGTCAATAAAGAAGAAGCCGAAATTGTCAAGATGATATTCAGGATGTTCCTTGAAGGCATGACTCCCCGTGCAATAGCTAAGGAGATTACGTGACAGAGAAGCAAAGTACAGCGGTGTAAGCATTTATTCTAACAGGATCAAGTGCGGGTGCTGCGGTGGGTGGTATGGAGCCAAGGTCTGGCATTCCAATAACGCAAAATACATAAAAATAGTGTACCGCTGTAATAATAAGTATGTTTCTGAAAAATGTGATACTCCTAATATTACCGAGAAAGATATTCAGAGTATCTTTATGCAGGCTATAAATATCATTCTGTCTAAAAAGAGTGAAATCATTGATAATCTGCTTTATATAACCCAGGTGATTTACTGTAACAACGAGCTTGAAGCAAAAGAAAAAGCCATGAAAAATGATATTGAAAGCATTTTAAATGAAATCAACGCTTTTGTGATGGATAATGCAAAAACTGTATCAGATCAGGAAATATATCAGGGACAGT
>JBGVAQ010000402.1:0-8191 GCA_045224775.1 Acutalibacteraceae bacterium
AAGTATAGGCAACATTGAAACCGGTAAGAGCTGATTTTTCAGTTTCATTCATTTCCTCCTCCGAACCGTCAGAATAAATCTTGTATATAGTAAGCTTTGAAACAGGAACTGTCATTGTACCGGAATTTGTATCTGTCGTACCGTTCTGATGATAGTCGTCAATTCTGATACCCTTTATAGTTTTATTCTTACCGTTTTCCAGCTTATAGAACCTGTTGATTACGGTATCTGTCTGACTGAACTTATCATAGTAACCTACGCTGTCATAATAATGCACATCAACAGTCTTACCGGCTACAGCTTCAAGTATGAGTTTTTCGGAAGATTCATGTGTATCGGGATCTGTATATGCTTCCCACAAAGTCGGTTTAGTGTCGTTATTATATGCAGTATTCTTACCGTTGGCAACAAACTTATATCTTGATACAGGCAGTCTTGTTATCTCATAATTACCGGGTTCAACTCTTATTCGTCCCCTGCTGTCAATATGATACATTCCCTGATATATGCAGGGTTCATTTCATCGGAAAATGTAATGTTTTTTGTAACAGTATTACTGCCAACCGAGAAATATATCCTCTTGTTTTTTCCGGTAGCAGAATCAGTTTCCGAATAGTTTTCGGGTGCCTGTACTTCTTCCAGAAAGTAATCACCCCAAGGAAGATTATCCGCTTTCAGCTTACCGTCAGAACCTGTGACAAGTGCCTTTGAGATATCATAAACCGGCGTTGTATCTGTTGTCATAATGTTGTATCGGACAAGAGAGCCGCCGTCTGTTTCATATTCTCCCGAAGTTATCATATCATTGACTGTATCAGGCTTAGTAGGATCGTAATACTCATATTCATACTTATTTTTCAGCTTTACAAGCGGAAAGTCAGCATCCGGTGCATACAAAACTGCCTGTCCTCCATCAGATAATATCTGCTGTCCGTTACCGATCTGATTTGTAATGTAGTCCGTGTCCGTGACAGCCGCCCCTCTGCCTATCATCAAAAGCTGACTATAATGATAGATAAGAATTTTGCCGTCTTTATATAAAGGCGGCTTTGTACGTTCCGGCTGTTCACTTAATGCATCGTCTTCCCAATCCGGCAGAACATAGTCGGCAGTCAGCGGATTGTCCCTTTCTTCTCCAGTACCTGTATTATTGACATTATTCATTGTCTGTGCAATAGCAGGAACATAATTATTAAACAGAATAATAACAACAAGCAATAAAGAAATAACATTGTAACACATGTTTTTTTGCATACCTTATCAACTCCTATAAACAAACATCTGTTATGTTACTTTTATTATATAGTCCGTTGACAAAAAATGCAACAGTTAAGGGTATTTTTGTATCAATATAATTTTTTCATATGGAAATATTTATAAAAAAGCCAATAAAATACGGAAATTTTTGGACATAAACTTTCGTCACATCACAATACTATTGTACAATATCACTCATATTTTCCGCAAATCCATCACGCTACTATTGTGCAACTTTAACTCACCTTTTTTGTTTAAAGGAATTAACCCGAAAAAATACAAAAGAAGTATTGATATTTACGGCTTTTTATAGTATAACAAGTGGTGTGAAAAATATTTTGAAAGGAAAATAGTAATGAGAAGTTTATTTCGGTGTATTGATGGAATAATCGTGGCATTTGCTGCCTGTCTGGCAGGAATTTCTGTTTTTCATCCGTTCTGGTGGTTTGCAGTGCCCGCAGTCACACTGCTTTTTTTGTGGGTAAATGTCTTTCCGTCTGTTATCAACTGGAAATACAAAAGCTTTCGTCTGAGAGTATGTGCAGGCGGTGCAGATCTGCTTTGTGCCTTTCTTATCGGAGCTGTTATTTCTGTCGGCATACATATTGCGGCATTCTTTTGTATTTCAGATAACGATCTTGTATTGTGGGTAATAAGTTTTATCGTCTTATTGATCGTTCTGCTGATAACTTTGCTGAACGGTATTATAAGAGTCTATCTGACTTCCGCACAGCTTGGCGTAAAACACAGATTTTTCGGCATATTGTTCAGCATTATTCCAATAATCAATATCATTGTTTTATGCAGGATAATCGCTATATGCACCGGTGAAGTGGATTTTGAAAATCAAAAGGAACTGCTTAACGAACAGCGTAAAGATGAACAGATATGTCATACCAGATATCCGATACTTCTGGTTCACGGAGTATTTTTCCGTGATTTCAGGCATTTCAATTACTGGGGCAGAATCCCGAAAGAGCTTGAAAGAAACGGTGCTGTAATTTATTACGGCAATCATCAGTCAGCCCTTGCAGTAGCAGACAGCGGAAAAGAACTTTCCGAAAGAATACGTCAGATCTTATCGGAAACAGGCTGTGAGAAAGTAAACATCATCGCACATTCCAAAGGAGGACTTGACAGCCGTTATGCAATTTCCAAACTCGGTGAAGATGAACATGTCGCTTCGCTTACAACTATCAACACTCCCCACAGAGGATGTATATTTGCAGATCATCTTATTGACAATGCTTCTGAAAATCTGAAACGCAGGGTATCGGGTACATATAATACTGTCCTGAAAAAATTGGGTGACAAAGATCCCGATTTCATGTCGGCAGTCACCGACCTGACAGCTTCAAGATGCAAAATATTCAATGAGAACACGCCTGACAGTGACAAAGTATATTATCAGAGTGTAGGTTCAAAGATAAAAAAAGCCGTTCACGGTCGTTTTCCGCTTAACTGTACATATCACCTGACAAAACGTTTTGACGGTGACAATGACGGTCTTGTATCGGAAACTTCATTTGAATGGGGCGAAAAATACACATTCCTTACAGCAAAAGGGCGGCGTGGTATATCTCACAGCGATATGGTTGACCTTCATCGTGAAAACTTCAAAGGCTTTGATGTAAGGGAATTTTATGTGCAGTTAGTTGCCGATCTGAAAAACAGAGGTTTCTGAACAGTGTTTTGCTCAAAGCACAACTTCATTTAACAGATAAGTTTACCGTTCTCTTTCCGCTTCGCTGATATTATCCTGACCGCAAGTTACAACTCCCTCAGTCAGCATAGCTGACAGCTCCCTCAATGAGGGAGCCTTTTTTTATAGACAAACTGACATAAATATGTTAAAATCATTACATAAGTTTTGCTTAATATCAAAGAAAGGAAATTACTATGCGTAAATTAAAGAAATCAAAAATCAGATGCATATTCTCATGCATACTTGCGGCATCAATAACGGCAGGTGTTATGACAGGTACAGCTGTAAGTGCTTTTGCCGTGGAAACGGAACAGGCTGCATTCAGTACACAGTATGATGCAGAAAGAGATGCTTTCTCAAAGGAATTTATGTCCACCGACTTTTTCATCAGACTCAACGAGGCTAAGGAAAACAGCAAGTCAGCTTCAACTATGGAAAGAGCTGTCGCTGTCGCTCT
This sequence comes from Acutalibacteraceae bacterium, assembly GCA_045224775.1. GTDB lineage: Bacteria > Bacillota > Clostridia > Oscillospirales > Acutalibacteraceae > UBA1213. The sequence goes on from JBGVAQ010000402.1 coordinate 3,420, forward strand.
TTCACAGGAGGGATATAAGAACTATTCTACCGAAGGTATCGACATAGAACAGGCTAAAAAGGACGGTCTGCTATGGACAGGTGCTGTAAAACGCATGAACAGCGACCTTACAGGCAATACAGAATACACTCGCTGGGCTGAAAGATATATAAAAAACAGTAATGAGGCATATCAGTATTCAGATTATAACTGGTGCGCCATCTTTATAAGCTGGTGTATGTATCAGGCAGGATATTATGACGAAGAACAACTTAAAAATTATTATTACTCTTATTATGCGGATCCGAGAATAGAATTTGATGCTGATGCATGGATAGAGGCTTTCAATCTGGAACAGGAAAATGTATGGTACACTTCTATTGCCGGAAAAAAACTTGAAGCATACAGCTGGAATCACTTTGTCAACACAAATGTTGATCCTTATGATATCCCCTACAAGTCCGGCGGTCTTATTTTCTTCTCGTGGGACGGTTCGGGACAGTATTTTAATCATGTGGGTATGGTCGTTGACTATGATCCGGAAACACACGTACTTACATATACAAACGGCAACTCTGACGGTCAGGTTATCACAAGACAAATGGATCTTGATAATGAAGAAGAATTTTTTACAGCTCCGTTCCTGAAAAACAGTGGGCGTATAATGGCATACGGCGAATATGACAAGATACTGCCGCCCGAAAAAAAGGATATAACCGCCGACTGCACTCAGATAACATGGGATAAACACGCCGAACGTGGATTTACAGTCCAGACAGACTCCGTTTCAAAAATCGCAAAAGTATTTCTTGACGGAGAATATCTCGGTTCAAACATAGAAAGCAATATGATTTTCAGATACGGCACATTGTCCATAGGAAAATCCGAGCTTGTAAATATCAGCAATGGTGTACACACTCTCGTGCTTGATTTCGACGACGGTTCTGTTGAGATAGAGCTTACCGTAACCAATCAAAAAGACCTTGAACCCGATAATACGGTATTCCTGTACAATGACAAAAGTGATGAACAGCTTGTTATCAATACAGCCTCGGAATCGGAAAAAGTTTACCTGTATGCCGGTGAAAAAAAGATTGCAGACAGTATTGAAGGAAGTATGTCCATTACCGACGGTAAAATAACTGTCCCGTCATACATAATCGGCAGACTTGATACAGAAAAAGCAAACGAATTAAAGGTTGTTGCCGATGACGGCGAGTTCACTGTAACAGTTTACCGCACATATGACGAAACAGGAAGTACATATAATTATGTCATGGAAAATGCAGATCCGGAATATTTCTCTTACGGAAGCTTATATGCCGATGATGAAAATAATTTTTCTTCACTTATAATGAGATCACCCGAAGCCGGCGATTACAGAATACTTGTTTTCGGAAAAAATGAAAACAATGCCTCGGTTTTATGCACCGAAACTGCCCTGACTTTTGAGGACGAAAGTATTAATATTCAGTTGAACTTTGATGCAGAAAACAATACGGTATTGTTAAATAAAATTGAGGTCACTGTATTTGAAGCCGATAAAACAGACTTTGAATGGGACGCTGAATCAACCGAGGGAATATCAATAAATATCACTCCTGCTCCCGAGAAAGCCGCTCTGCTCACAACAGACGGTGTTATTATGGCAGATGAAACAAACGGTCTTGTAATTGACGGAAATACCGTTGTAATCGGCACAGGTATTCTCGGTCAGCTTAATGTAAACGATACTGTTCCGCTGAATCTTATTGTATGCAAAGGCATTGATTACAGCACGATTGCAATAAACATAACCGTAACAAAAACCGAACCAAAAGAAGAATCAGAAGAAAGCAGTAAACCCGAAAGCTCAGCTCCCGAAAGTTCAGATACTGAAAGTTCGGACACAGAAAGCTCAGATACTGAAAGCTCAGATGCTGAAAGCTCAGACACCGAAAGTTCGGAAACAGAAAGCTCGGAACAAAGCAAAGCATCTCCACTGCCACAGCCGGGACATAAAGATTATCCCTCAACAGGCTCCTCTGCACCTATCAGTTTTATAATTTCCGCACTTGTATCAGCCTTTGCCGCAATAGTATTTTCCGCAAAGAAGAAAAATAAATGCTGATTAAAACAACAGCCTGTACACGTCAATAATTTAAAACAAAAATAAATAACTCCGCCGTTTACCCGATTCATTCGGGTACGGTGGAGTTATTGTCTGTTCTGACTAAGCTATCGAAAAATCAAAACTCCTGCTTTTCAAATGCAGTTTCATATTTTATTAATCTATTCTTTTTTCAAACCTGAACATACCGTCAGGGAACTGCTCGTCAATATGTTCAGAAAGTTCGGTATCGTTGGGATCAGGGTGATGGCTGTTATAAAATTCAACGATATGAAATCCGCACCGGTTGACGTAAAAATGAATGTTTCTCTTTTCAAAATAAGGAGTAACAGTTTCCCAGACTTTTACTTCGGGATGGAGCTTTTCCACCTCACACCATGCGGCATAGCCTATACCCTTGCTGTGAACACGGGGGGGGAAACAAAAAGTATTTCAAGATCGCCTTTTTCGCACTCTGTCCTGATTATCACGCCGCCGACATTCTGACCGTCACACACAATCCGGTATGCTTCGCCGCTGTTGACAGACTGTTCTATCGTTTCACGGGAAATGATCTGTCCGTCCTCTTCAAAGTGATCATCACGTCTGCCGAATTCCTCCAGCGCACCGTAATTGAATGCCTCCTGATTATCAAGGATAAACTGCTCTCTGTCAGACTCTTTAAGTTTAACAAGCTTTATTTCATCCATAATTATTTCAGCACCCTCTTCATAAGCTTTTCAGATATTTAAACCGAATCACATAACAGATATGAAACATCAGTAATTTATATAAATATTTCCATGATTTATAAACTGGAGTTCTCTGGCTTCTGCCATAGCCTCGGGCATGATTTTAAGAAACTCATCAATTTCCTCCTCGGTATTATAAATACCGAAGCTTATACGTATCATACCGGAAGTATTCACATCAGCGCATGACTCGAATCTTTTAAGCGTTTCTTCATTGTTGACACCTGTAAGTCTCCATACATACGGGTTTGCACAGAACGCACCTCTCCTTGTTGCAACACCGTACTTTTCGGAAAGATGCTTTGCCAGAACATACGAATTTATATCACTGAAATTGAATGATATAACGCCCACTCTGTCATCAAGATTTTCGGAATCTCCGTATATTACTACATTTTCAAGATTTTTAATACCGTCCATGAGCTTTTGGTTAAGAACCTGCTCGTGCTTCTGTATCTCATCAAAGCCGATCTCCTGAAGAACGTCTATTGCTCTGCCAAGACCTACAACACCGGGATAATTAGGTGAGCCTGCCTCGTAAGAAGCCGGAGCATCCTTATATACTACCGAATTATCCTTTACAATTTTGATAGTACCGCCGCCGTAAAACTCAGGCATATGCTTATTAAGAACATCCGTCAGACCTACAACTGCTCCGCCTCCGTAAGGGGAATACATCTTATGAGCAGAAAATGCAATGAAATCAATATTTTCCTCGGGAGTATCGCCTATCATTGAGAAAGATCTGTGCGCAACTATCTGAGCGCCGTCAACGATTATCTTTGCGCCGTACTGATGCGCAAGCTTTGCTACACGATGCACATCCGTTACATAACCTGTAACATTTGATGCCGCCGTAACGGTAACATACTTAACTTTGTTCTCTTTAAGCAGTCTTTCTATATCATCGTAAATAATGCGTCCGTCATCATCCACCTCAGCATAAACAACATTACAGCGCTCACGCCAAGGAAGATCATTTGCATGATGCTCCATTCGTGTTGCAAGAACAACATCATCTTCACTTTCAATAAGTGCAGAAGCAAGCTTGTTCAGACCGTCAGTTGTACTGTTTACATAAAAACATGTGTACTTTTCCGGATCTGCGCCAAGGAACTTAAGTACCTTTTCTCTTGTATTGTTATATATTTCGGTAGAATGATTTGACTTCTGAGAAAATCCCCTGCCTATCGAACCATACATTTCAAGCTCGTTTTCGATTGCCTCCTCAACGGGCAGAAGTGCCGGAGTAGTTGCCGCATTATCAAAATTTATAAGCTGTCTTTTTGTACCGTCCGAAAGATCTACTTCCTTGTCCAGACCTGCAACATAACTTCTTACATTATTGATAGTATATCCACTCTCAGGAGCCTTTGGTTTTTTATCAGAAGTTGCGGAAGCCTCGGCAGGACTCTCGCTTTGCTCTGTTTCGGGAGCCTTTGACTCTGATTCGGAAGTCTTTGACTCTGTTTCGGAAGCCTTTGACTCTGTTTCGGAAGCCTTTGACTCTGTTCCGGAAGTCTTTGACTCAGTTCCGGAAGCTTTTGACTCTGTTCCGGAAGTCTTTGATTCTGCTTCGGAAGTCTTTGATTCTGCTTCGGATACAACCGATGAGGAAGAGGACGGTGCATTGTTCTGACTGCATCCGGAAAGAGATGCAGTTCCTACACAAACAAGAAGAAGTGCGCACAGGATACTTTTCATTCTGAACTTTTTCAACTTTCTTTTCATAAATTTATCCTCCTTGAAAAATCATACATCTTATAATATTGATATGCGAGAATTAATTCCCACTTAAATATAATACATTTTATCTCATTAGTCAACACATTATAATAAAAAATACAGGGTTTTTGAATGAGTAAAATATGGCTCCCTCTTTGAGGGAGCTGTCAGCTATGCTGACTGAGGGAGTGTAACTTGCGGTAAGGATATATCAGCGAAGCGGAAAT
>JBGVAQ010000403.1:0-6983 GCA_045224775.1 Acutalibacteraceae bacterium
TTTTTTTTATCGAACATAGATGCTGTTTGGTTTTCTCATCATAGCTTATCCCGACAAGAATAACTTCACCGGAAAATTCCACTGGAATAGCAGAATAGTTTTTATCCAGTATTTGGGAAATTGCTCCCTCTGAATATTTATTCCACTTTAACTCAATAACCAAAGCCGGAAGAGTCGATCTTATTTTTGGGATAAAGACAACATCCGCATTTCCATGACCTGATGGCAACTCTTCTATCTTTGCATATTGATCTACGCAAGAAATATATGCCATTCTGATTACCGACCTTAAACTTTGCTCATTATTGTAGAATGTTGGTGAATACACTGAATCATGTACCTCTTGAATTGCTTTAGCTACACTTAACTCATTTCCTGCAAGTGTATCATTTAAAAGCTGATCTGAACGCTGAACCAAAGCAATCAACTCTTTGTGCTCGGATTTTCGCAGCAGCTTTTCAAATTCCATTCGAACTTCTTCATTTGGAATTTTTGCTAATCCAACCATTACCCTGTCATCATATGAATTTGATAATTCTTCGTAAGTTAGATAGCCCAGATGAATAAGAAGGGTTAAAACATCATCTTTACAGGTAAATGTTTCAACATCATTTTGAAAGGAGTCTATATCTACTTCAATGCTTTCACCGGCTATGAGTCGTGCAATGTCATCCTGAAGCCCTTTCTGATCCATATCTATATAAGTCATAAGTGCTTCAGCAGCAGAAGTTTTCTTCCAAAATGATCTGATCTTTTTAGTTTTCACAGCACTCATCACGGAAAACGGATTATACATTGATCTTTTTGACCCCAAAACATATCCATCGTACCATTTTTTTACGGTGTCAAAACTTATATTATTATCAGAACAAAGTGCCTTTACTTCATCTTCAGTAAAACCGAAAAATTCAGCAAATTCCATCGGCTCCATAACAGAGTATTCATCAAAATCTGATATGGCCGACTGCGAACCGTCTTTTTTGATAGGCAGAATACCTGTCATATAGGCAGCTGCAACGACAGGGGTTGTAAAATTATTATTCTTGAACCAGCTCCGCAGCAAATTCAAATATGCTTCCTGTGCGTCAAAATCGTTTTTAGTTTCACGAATCATGGCATCCCATTCATCGATAATAAAAACAAACTTATTTCCTTCCGAACTATTTACGTATCTGACAAGAGCATCATTAAAATTTGAGCCGTCAGTAAACTCAGAAGAAATCATCTGCATTTCCTTTGTCAGAGTATCTATAATGATTTTGGGTATATCCTTCAATGGCTGTTCTTTAATTTTGGCATTGGAAACGAACCCAGAGATATCAAGATATATTACATTATATTTGTTCATATACTTATGATAATCTTTTGTATTTGCAATGATCTTATCATCAAACAATACATCAGATTTACATGAACAATCATAATAGGCTGACAACATCTTTGCAGCATACGATTTTCCGAACCTGCGAGGACGGCTGATACACACCAGATTATTACTCTTCGATATTCTTGTATTCATCAAAGCGATAAGTCCCGTTTTGTCAATGTAATCCGGCCCGTTTATTCTATCGAAATCCTGATTGCCTGGATTAACATATACTCCCATGTTATCACACTCCTTGCTACTCCTTTATTATAATTTTACCACATTATCTTTTATTATACAAGATTATTCTATTGTGCTCTTGACCTATACAGGTTTAAACTCGTCTGTAATCACTTCGGTATTTACCTGTTTTTTTTCAAGCAATCCGATAATTGCTTCCTCAACTGAATCGAGCAGCCCATAATATGTACTGCCATATAGACCCACCATGTTATCCTCTTCCCTCTCATCATCTTCAGGAGAAGGAACGTGGATATTATACTCAGCAAGAACATCCTCAAACAGATCAATAATGTCTGCTGCTTCCGATCTAGTATATATCTTTTTACTCATACAAGATCTTCCTCCTTTAGGTATGCTGTAAACTTGTCATATAAAACTGCCGGTATTTGCATAAACCTGTACTCGTGTTCGGTGTAGTTAGTTTCTTTTGAAAACTCTACTATAACATAAGTTCCTGATGACTTTTTCGGCATAGCTGTCAGCATATAGCTCTTAGGCTTGATACCATTGATATCCGCACACTTGGTAGCCTCTTTGAAAGTGTCGCATTTTACATAGTAATGGTTTGTCATGCCTTCTATGTACTGACGAGCTGTGAGAATCTGATTTGAAACAATCATTTTTTGCCTCTCTTTCCAATGTCAATGGTATATCCAACAATAGCATTCAACCCAATATTTGAATTCTGCACATACATACTGCGAGTGAAGATACTTTTAATAATGCTTATTTGCTTATCTGTCAGAGGTACTGTTTCTCCTTCGGAGTCATATCCGCAGAAAAGAATATTCCCACATATCATTTCTACTGTTTTTCCGTTTTTCGTGACGACAAGTGCAGGATGTAACCCCTGCAGTTTCCCTTCATCATTGCAGTAGAGTGCAATCCCATTGTCATACAGCTCAGAAATATAATCCCAAGCCTCTATATAACCTCCTACTATCTTTTGCATATCGTCAAGACCATTTATTTCGGTTTCCTCGAAATTAAATGCAATTTTTCCAATAAGCTCGTCATGGTCTTCAGATGTTTTTTTAAGTGTTAATGCTCTCATTATTATTCCTCCTCAAATTGGGGCAAATATCCTACCGCTTCTGCATCGCAGTCGAAACACAGGATATCAATGCCAAGGTCCCTTGCCAAAGCAAAGCATGCTGTCAGATCTTCAGGCAACGAAGACATCTGCTCTTCCTTAAACTGAAATTTATTGACTGCGGGATAGATAAACCATCCAAATTCTTCTTTAGGATAAACACTAAACTGCCCAAATCCTTCACCGGATTCACACATGTCTTCAAGTATTATTATTGTTGAATCCATCAGATGATCTGTACTGAGTGTCAGCATTTTACTTATTTCCAACATTAAAATTCCTCCATTTATTTGTAGTAGAGTGTCGTTGATACTTAAACCTCCATTTTTTTAAAGTCTGATATAATGTACACTCCCGAAAACAATAGTATCAGCTACTATTATTATGCTTGACGAAACTCAAAAAGGATGCCTGATTACTCAAGCATCCTCTTTATATCAGACAAAACTTTTTAATGTATTTTCTCTCCAATCAAATAATCAAAAAAGCAATATCTATTGCTTCCAGTGTGCGAGGATCCCAATCTCTCCAAGGCTTACTCTTCTCGACATATTGTTTAAGAGCTTCCTGTTCAGTATTTGCTTCAACAACTCCGAGAAAAATTGAGCCTTCAAAGTCAGACCAACAGGACTCATATTCCATGTTGAAATAGAAATCATCATAGAATTCTTTATCTGTCAGATCCTTAGTATCATATGCGATCTGGGTATCTCGCACATAACCTTCTCCAACTACGATAATGTATTTTGACATTTGTTATACCTCCTCAATTATGTAATCATTAATAATGTCATATAGCTCCATAATAGTGTCTCTACAACTCTGCATATCGCTATAGATATCTTTCATCATAATAGCTGCAGGATACCCCCAACTTCTTTAAGTCGGTGAGGAATGCGGCTCCCTCCTTTCTGTAAGCCACCCGTTATTGTGGCATATAAGATTGATTTTCTTACAACTCAATGAACCGTTATTGATTTTCGCACCATCAAGAGTACGTACATCAAAGAACCCACTAAGTCTTCTGGCAAATACAAAAAAGTATTTATTTTTGTATCTCACTGTATCAAACAATTGAAAACCTTTAACGCTTTTAGGAGCCTGGTTATTCTTTCTAATACCACCTTTTAAAATAGTTACCTTATGCAATTGACGATTATGGCAGCGTACTTTCTTTTGGTAGTACACATCATCATTTGGAGCTACAGCCGGATGACCACTTATACAGCGAGCATCTATGTAATGCTCTTTTGGAAGCTTAGTCTCTATACGTTTCTTCTTTGTGATATACCCGTATGTAAGACTAACATTTGGATATTGTTCTTTGAGCTTATTGTAGAAAGCCCATCGCATAATACCCATAAAGGCAGCATCTTTAAAAGTCATACCACGCTTGATTTTTTTAGGGAGCTTTATTGTTCCTGCGTGATAACCTTTATGACAAGTCTCGCATAAGGTGATAAGATTGCTGGGTGCATCTCCACCTGTCTTACGGCTTTCAATATGATGTACATTAAGGATAGTATCTTTAGACTTTCCTTTGCAGCATTGACATTGATGACCGTCACGGAATAATACATACTCTCTGACATTCCAGAAGTCCATTTGTTCTCCCTCCTGATACTCTTTGCCGGATATATCAGGATTTTTGATTTTCTGAATATCGAAAGCTGCTACTTCTACTACAATCTTACTTATAGGCAGTATTTTATGAATACGATTTACTGCAGTCAGATGAGACTCAACCTTTTGCCTGGTTGATGGTGCAAGCCAACCTTCTTTTTTGGAAGCGGTTCTATTAGAAAATCTTGCTTTGCGATACCTTGTCTTACGATTACGTCTTGATCTGCGAAATTCTCTTCTTGTAGACAACTTATCTACTATATCATTACGTAACTCTACATCACCGGCATACAGCTCCTCAATTTCTGTTGTTGCAGATAACCCGATATGCTTACTGCCTACATCTACTCCTAAATTTATAGGCTGTAGAAATTCTCCCGCTTGATACAACAATTTAATTACAAACGGACAACTATTGACAACTTTAGCTTGACCTGACCTTAACAGTCGTCTTACTTTACCATGCCTTTTAGTAGGCATAAGTGGTTGTCCGATACTATTCAACACGTATACCATGAAAGGCACTCCTTTCTCCAAATTGTATACTTAATGCGATAAGCCGGTAGTATACAAACCGTTAGTTAGCCTTCCCCAATGTTATTGCAAGGTTTTGTATATCAGCAACACTGTCCATACCTCCCAGGACTATTTAATCACTGACCTCAGAGCTGTAGATTAGGCAATACGTCCGCAGGTGACTATATATTCTTGCATAACGTAGCTCTCGAAGAACTTAGGGTAGTCAACAGGAGCTTGAACCATTAAGATCTAAGCTCCAACCTCTTAGGCTTTAGCCGTAGGTCGGGGTTGTTGATACTCAATACTTTCTTTCTTAAACTGCGATAGCGCAGGAAGATTGATTGTACTCATTGTAATTTCTCCTTTTTAAAATATAACCGAACCATAGAAAAGCTTATCACGCTTCTCTCTTAATTCTTTTTGCATTTCCTGAAGTCTATCAAGACGATTTACAACAGCAGCTAACCTCAGATCATTTCCGCACAAAGGACATTTGTTTCCTTTAATGTACTTTCGTGCCAGTCTTGATCTGCATGACCTGCAGTGTACAAATTCAGGTCCTTGATTGTTATAGATGGCTGTTCGTACATCCAACTCATGATATGTAGTCGTTACCTTAACAAGTTCTGTTTCAAGCAATTTGATCTTTCGATAGTCTGCTTTTGTAGCCAGTCGTTTGCCTGTTACATAATCAAGCAATTTTTTATATGCATCTTCAGCCTGAATATACTCCGATCCGATACAACGTCGATCTATAGGTGAGATAATCCAGACACTCCAACCATAAGATGTTTCGTCAGATGAATCGTGCTGAATAGAAAATTGGTATTCCTTATACTTGTATACATATTCAGTCAAATCTGCTCCTTCAACAGTTGTTTTACTGAACTTCGATAACTCAGGTATTTTAATTTCGCTCATTTTTTAACCTCCGTTTCAATTAAACCACTCAGCCTGACCGTCTATATAGAATCCGCATTCTGCCGGACCAAAAGGCCATGTAGACGGATCATAATCTTTGGTAAATGACCACGCATCCTCCAGATATGTCTTTACATCATCCGGCTTGCAGCTATGTTTTTCTGCTACGGCTTTCAGGAAGTCGTCAATCCGAATGATGTTCTCATTGTCCATGATACCTCATATAGGGAAATCCTCCGCATACACCTTACCTTTAATACATACAAGATCTTTATATACATAACCCGGACAGGGGTTTGCAAAGTATTGTTCTCCGTATTCTGAAGCATCATCTGCATTGTACACAACGCAAGGTTGAACAGCAGGAGTATAAGGAATTTGCATATCATCGTGACACCATTGCGTAAACAGTTCCATTGCTTCATCAATATTGGAAGCACAGAATTCTGTTTCGTCTTCTGTACCATCATCCCATTTGAATTCAAACCTGTATGTGAATACTCTTTTTTTACTCATCATTTTCTCCTACCTTTCCCAGACGAAATTCCCGTTTTCGTCCTCCGCAATAATACTTTCACCTTCAATGTCTTCCAAGCTGCCGAAATCAGCATCGCAAAACTCATCTACAGCCTTTTGCTTTGCTTCTTCTATTGAAGATGCTTCCACTTCAGCAACGAAACGACCTTCGACTTTAAGAGTCACATAGTACATCACAATGGTTTCACCTCCATAAATTTATATCCGCATACAGGACAATAGGATATCTGTTTGCGAACTTCTTCGTCCTCGATGTAAAAGACAGTCCCGCAATTGCCGCAGACATACTTATCTTCTCCATCTCCTGTTATCAGGTTTACGCAAGTGGTAGTTTTCTCTTCCATAGGATTACCTCCAAGTATTATAGTCTGATATTCTCATAACTCCGTAAAGTTTAAAAAATCAGCTACTAGTATTATGCTTGATGTAAAACAAAAAGAGGCACCAATAATAGATGCCCCTTAGATCTCAGTTTCTTTGTATTTTGTATCCTTTTTCGCTTAAGAACTCCAGCAAATCAAATACTATCTGCCTTGTCAAGCTATCACACCTGAGAGATTCATTGCTTCCATCAAATATAGATAAGTCGATTTGTCTAAGCTCCCCATCAAAAAACGGATGAGCCATACAACACTCATGTTTCATCAAAGCCGCAAGCAATGATTCTACTACAGCTTGTTC
>JBGVAQ010000404.1:0-2614 GCA_045224775.1 Acutalibacteraceae bacterium
TGTAAGCAGTTTCTTAACCTGTGCATCAGTAAGTTTTTTACCTGCAATTTTATTGCCGATAGAAAATTTACATCCTGTTTTGTATGCACTGCAGCCCCAGCCCCATTTCTGTCTGATTATCTTCCCACCGCAGAGAGGGCATTTGAACCCTGTATCTCCTTTTAGAGCAATTGAACCCTTTGTTATAGATGACGATGTACCTATATCATTACACCATTCTTTTAGTATTGTTTCAATATCTCCTATAAAAGCCGGAAGCGTATCATCTCCCTGTTCTATCTTCCTGAGTCTGGTTTCCCATTCGGCCGTCATTATAGCCGATTTGAGACTTTCAATAGGCAGTATCTTGATTGCTTCCATACCTTTTTCAGTCGGATATATCGTTTTCTTTTCTCTTGCTGCATATCCGTCCTTTATAAGCGAATCTACGAGTCCGGCACGAGTTGACGGTCTTCCGATTCCGCTTGCTTTTGGGTTTTTAGGATTTTCCAATATTTTCTTAAATTCTTCGTTTTCCAAAGATCTTCCGGCAGCAATCATTGCCTCCAAAAGCGTTTTATCTGTATACCGAGGTGGGGGAGAGGTAGTCTTTTTTACATATTCATATGTGCCATCCACAATCTGTCCCTTAGTAAGTGTAGGGATAATCTGCTCCTTCATCGGATAAGCTACCTCGGTCCAGCCTTTTTCAATAATACTCTTGCCTGTTGTATTAAAAACTACACCATTAACATCTGTTTTTATTGATGTTTTTGCCATTTTAAGTGCAGGGTAATGCATACGAATAACAGAATATACTATCAGATCATAAAGCTTTTGCTCATCATCAGAGAGACCTTTGGGTATCACTCCTGTAGGTACGATAGCATAGTGGCTTTCTACCTTAGTATCATCATAATAGTTCTTTTTGATGACGTTCTTGACATCAGCATTATCGATATAACTCTGATACTCCGGCACCGCATGAAGTCTTGACATAACTTTTTCTATCTCCGGCTCCATATCTTTTGGCAGAAAAGTTGTTGTTGTCCTGGGATATGTAGTATATCCTTTCTCGTATAATACCTGTGCGAGCTCAAGAGTCTTTGCAAGTGTAAATCCAAGTTTACTGTTTGCTTCCATCTGAAGTGTATCAAGGCTGAACAGATGGGGAGGATTATGGGTTTCTACTGTAGATTTTACATCTGTAACCGTACCCTTATTGCCTTCAAGTTTTTCTACTACAGCTTTTGCTTCAGATTCGTCTTTATATTTTGTCGGATGTTCACCTTTATACTTCTCTTTTTTGTCTGTCACGAAAACGGCAGATACAGCAAAGTAGGTTTCGGGCTTAAAATTGATCCTTTCAAGCTCTCGCTGCACAAGAATATTCAGAGTAGGTGTTTTTACTCTTCCGTATTTGAGCAAAGTACCTGTCTTGAGCGTCATCGATGCTGTTATGTTCGCTCCCACGACCCAATCGGCTATACCTCTGGCTCTTCCTGCCTGCTCAGAAGGGTATGCATCAGCTGAAGATTTCAGACTGCTGAACCCTTTTCTTATGCCATCATACGTTTGATCGGCAAAATGTGAACGCTCATATGGAATCTTACAGCCTGCAGCTTCGTAAACATAAGAAAAAATAACATCCCCCTCCCGGTCATCATCTGTTGCATTTATGATCTTATCAGCAGAATTAAAGAACTTCTTGATCAGATTGAACTGTTTTACCTTGTCGTCAACAACCTTTATCCCATATTCCGGAATAAAAGGTATCGGCATCTTAGCCCACAGCTTATACGCTGGATCATAGTCTACAGCCTGTTTCAAAGTACATAAATGTCCGTAGCCCCATGTTACAATCGTAGGCTGTTCCATGAACTGTATTTTTAGATATCCGTCTTTTGCCTGCTGTGCTTTTACAGCTTTCAGATTCGCTTGGAGCTGATTAAAGGTAACGACTTTCCCGCTTGATAATGTTATTTTATCAAGAGCGGCTGCGATCTTGCTTCCCATATCAGGCTTCTCCGCATATATTACGATCATTTTGCTCATTCCTTTCCGGAAATCCCTCTTTAGTTTCTTTTTAAATTATAACATTTTGGAAAGAAGATTTCCAACTCTCAGTATTTTAACTTTTTCTATAGGTAGCCTTTTTTCATTCTTCAATTTCGTAATATTTTGAGAAAAGATATTCGAAAGTATCTTTTGATTCCTCTTCTTCTTCGCTGATAGGTGGCTGTGTTGTAAAAATAACCCAAACAAAATATTCAAAATACATCATAGGATCATCTTTGATATATTCCTCAGCATCTTCAATGTCTTTTACCGGAATCCATTCTGTGTTTTTAGCTCTTTTATTTACAATAGAAAGTGTTTTGTTGAATTTTGTATTACTGATTTTAATTTTCATACCACTACCTCCTTGAATAATCACCTTCTAACTATATTATGATTGATTTTTTTCTGTTTTTTGCTAATAATCGTGCATAATAGTATTAGAAGGATATTTGTGTGACTATATGAGGTGATTACTATGAAAAAGACAATTACACTTGCTGCTTTAGTACTTTGCTTGACAACAAACAGCCTGATCGTGTCAGCAGCAGATACAAACAGCACAAATGATGCTATT
>JBGVAQ010000405.1:0-7343 GCA_045224775.1 Acutalibacteraceae bacterium
CCTCGTCAACCATCATAAGTATCTTTTCCTCGGTGACGGCATCATTTTTGCGGCTGATGCTCCTTCCAAGAAACTTCATTATTATAATATAAAGCCCGCTGCTGAATAGCAGTGCCGGCATATATAATACGGATATTGCCTTAAAAGCGCCTGAAAGCTTTACAAGATGCTTTTCCGGAGATACCTCCGACATTCTTTTAGGTATCAGAAAAACTATTCCTGTAAAAATTGATGTAAAGATAACTATTATTATTATAAGAGAAATCACAGATGATGTCAGATCATTGATATAAGCCGAAAACGCATTATAAAGAAGCGGAAAAAATGCAAGTGTTGAAGAAAGCAGAGAAAAAGCTGCATTAATGAACAATCCTGTATATGCACAGTTATAATATCGTTTCATGTTTTCTTTCATTTTCACAGCACGAACTAATTTTTTATCACTGTTCTCGTCCATAAGATCCTTTAAATTTGAAATCTTTGACGCAGAAAGCGTGGATGCAAAATCTGAACAAATAAAACAAAGTACAAGAAAAAAAACTGCCGCAGCAAATGCAGACAGAACAACAGCCTGCTCAGGCTGAGGAGAAACAATATGTGGAAAATTATGTTGACCTGATATGTCAGCCGACATTTAAACGAACACCTCCTTGATTTATACCATAATATAATAATATAAAACCGTTTCAAAGTCAACATAACATCAATACATTTTCTCAGCCCTGTCTTTAAAAACGTCATTATCATTGACTTTTACTTTGATATATAGTAATATTTCATTAAATATAACTTTATTACAAGAAGGAAGTGTTCATATTGATCAGGAAATACACCTACGGTCAGCCGATAAATACCGATGCAACAGTTTATAATCTTATGCCCGAAACTTCGGAAATACAGGACCTTGAGCTTATACGTTCTGATGACGGCAGTATCTCATTCATTTACAGAATGGGCAAAAATACTATAGTTTACGGTCTTGGCGAAGCAAACAGGGGAATAAACAAAAGAGGTCATATCTATGAAAGTTTTTGCAGTGACGATCCCCTGCACACCGAAGAAAAACGCTCGCTTTACGGCGCACATAACTTCATTGTGATAAGCGGAAATAAGAATATCGGTATATTCGCAGACACACCTGCTCAGATACAGTTTGATATCGGCTATACAGACGAAAATATCATCAGAATCACTCCCTCGGAAAACGATATTGATATTTACATAATTGACGGTAAAAACGCATACGACATAGTAAAGCAGTTCAGAAGGCTTATCGGAAAAAGCTATATTGCCCCCCGCTGGGCATTCGGTTTTCAGCAGAGCCGCTGGAGCTATTATACAGCCGATGATATACGCCGTGTTGTAAAAGGCTACAGGGATAACGGTATTCCGCTTGATGCTGTATATATGGACATAGATTATATGGAACGCTACAAGGATTTTACCGTTAGTGATGAGAGATTTCCCGATTTTGAAAACTTCGTTAAAGAAATGCGTGAACAGGGAATACACCTCGTTCCGATAATTGATGCCGGCGTAAAAACAGAAGAAGGCTATGATATATACGAGGAAGGGGTTAAAAACGGCTATTTCTGCAAAAAAGCCGACGGTACATATTTCACGGCAGGCGTATGGCCCGGAAATACACATTTCCCCGATTTTCTGAACAAGGATGCAAGAGAATGGTTCGGCAGTAAATACAAAGTACTCCTTGATGCAGGTATAGACGGTTTCTGGAACGATATGAACGAACCGGCTATGTTCTATACTGAGGACGGTGTTAAAGAGGCTGTCGAATACATAAAGAACTTTGATTTTTCAAACATAGATTCCGGTACATTCTTCAGTCTGCGTGACAAGCTTTCAGGTCTTGCAAACCGCAGGAAAGATTATGAAAGCTTTTATCATAATATTGACGGTAAAATGGTACGTCATGACAAAGTACATAATATTTTCGGATATAATATGACAAGAGCCGCCGGAGAAGCTTTTGAAAAGTTAAGCCCCAACAAGCGCATACTTATGTTTTCACGCTCGTCATATATAGGTATGCACAGATACGGAGGTATATGGACAGGCGATAATCAGTCATGGTGGGCACATCTTCTGCTTAATATAAAAATGATGCCGTCACTCAATATGTGCGGCTTCCTCTACAGCGGCGCTGACCTCGGCGGATTCGGCTCCAACTGTACAAGAGATCTTCTTTTAAGATGGCTCGCTTTCGGTATCTTCACACCGCTTATGCGTAATCATACCGCTCTCGGAACAAGGGATCAGGAATGCTACAGGTTCGGCAGTACTGAGGAATTCAAAAATATCATATCACTGAGATATGCACTTATCCCCTATCTTTACAGCGAATATATGAAAGCATGTCTTAATGATGATATGATGTTCAAACCGCTGAGCTTTGAATATCCCGATGACGATATAGCAAGACAAATCGAAGATCAGCTTCTTGTCGGTGAAAGCATTATGATAACTCCCGTTTACCAGCAGAATGCCGAAGGACGTTATGTATATCTGCCCGAAGATATGCTGTTTATGTGTTTCACATCACTTGATAACTTTACATGTAATGTTATGCAAAAGGGTGTTCATTATATCTCTGTAAAAATAAACGAAGTACCGTTGTTCATACGCAAAAATAAACTTCTGCCGCTGGGTTTGCCTGCTGAATGTACCGATAAGCTCAACACATCTGCATTAACAATATTTGCCTGCGGAAGGGATAAGATCGAATATACTCTCTATGAAGATGACGGATTATCAAAAAATTATAACTCTCCCGACAACTTTTTAAAATTCATTCTGCACGATCCCGAAAATCCCGATGTACTCCCTTCATCCAAAAATATAACCAAAACATATACATTCTCATAAAAAATTACCGGAAATGAGCTTAAAAGCTTGTTTCCGGTAATTTATTAATTATTAATTGAAACACTTCCTCTTATCATCAAAGACCGTATATCATCATTTATCACAGCATACGGAAACACAAGTGTATATCTGTTATCGTACATTGCACATTGCACATTGCTCATTGCACATTGTACCGCTCCGCTGTCTACCGTCTTGCTGTCTGTAAGCATGTTTATATCTTCCATATTATATCCGAATTCATCAACAGCTGTTCTTATCGTGTTTTCAGCCGTTCCCTCCGTTACCATTATACTGACATTGCTCCTTATATCTTTTCTCTCAGTGAAATAGTCAAGCGTTTCACGGTATATATCCGATGAGTTTTTGTCCATCATTATGAAAAGGCACTGACTGAAAAGTACCTTCTTCCCTCTCTGCGATTCGAGCGACTCTATTGCCTCAGATATGCTTTTTCCCTCGGAGTATATCAGCCTTGATGAATTCGGTTTCTCTGCATCAACCGTATCAAGCACTGACATAGTTAATTTATACTTGTCGGTATGATCAATACCTATCCCCTGTATTATAATCCTCTGACTTAACTGCACAGTGCTGCACCCCGACAGAACAAAAGCCGTTATAACTACTGTAAACACCGCTGCACTTCCTGCTGCGGCAAATCTGTATGCTTTTGAGTGAAATTTTTTATATAACAAAAGCATAAGCGGCAAAACAAAAATAAATACAGTATTCAGAACAAACCACAAATATTTATTGCATATATATTCTGTCATGCCACGCTGTAAAAACAGCATCATCAAGAGCAGTACAACTCCGTTTATGATGCAAAGTTTCTTGTGCGGCACTGTCTTTAACACAGTTCTCAGACTTTCTACAGATGCAAGCAGCATAAGTGCAGTTCCGCAAAAGCATGAGCATACTATTACAAGTATAAAAACAGGATCAAGCCGCTGTAAATTTCCCGAACCTTCGGCTGCATTATATATCTGGAATGAATGTGTATCCATATAGTTTCCCGTTGAACCTCTCAGCATTACAAGTCCGAATACCATGAATACAACACTCATTATAACAAAAAGAAGTCCTCCCGTTATACTCCTTTTTCTGATATTTCCCGAAAAAACATTATATGCCGCTGCACAATTATATCTTGAAATAATAAACACAACACAGTCCGAAATACTGAAAAATGAAATTCCCTGCTGTACGGGAAGATTTTCCTGCCTGTAGTTCTGCATGAGGAATACTGCCGTAAGCACAACAGCCGATATAATAAATACAAGCACTATCCCCGACATCCTTGCAGATGCTTCTATCCCTTTCAGAGATGCATATATACAGCCGGCAATAAGAAGTGCAAGAAGTACTTTAGGTTCTATACCGTCAGGTACGGCTTCAAGCATAAATCCGTACATAACGGCTGTGCTGTACAATGCTGAAAACAGAAAGTAGGCTGAATATATAACCGGCATTATCTTTACGGTAAAAAACGATCCGTCACCGCTTATCCGTCCGTATGAAAGGCTTGGCAGAAACATTATCAGCATCAGCGGTATGGTTATTATAAGCGGCATGAGCATATCCCATACTGAAAATATACCCGAAACCGAGGACGAATATATTATTGCTAATGATATCCTGCATACAAACAGCAGGATAAAAAACTGTTTCTGGGTTATCATCGGCTTATCATTCATTTTCTGACTGTCCACCCTTTACATCGGCACCAGGCATATCCTGTACCGTTTCAGTTTTCTTTGCAAGTATCTTCCAGCCGGCTCTTATTATAACGTCCCTGAAAAAATATGCCCCGAAAGGCGATACAGGCGACATATACGGTATTCCGAAGCTTGTTTTTGCGCAGAGGTTTATAAGAACTATGCTGAACAGTGCCGCTATTCCCCATATTCCGAATATACCGCCCGCAAGCGTAAAAATAAACCTCAATATGCATGACGGCGCATAAAGATCCGGCACAACATACGTACTTATAGCCGTTACCGCAACGACCATAAGTGTCGGCGCACCTATAAGTCCTGCATTTACTGCCGTATCTCCTACAACAAGTCCTCCCACTATACTTACAGCATATCCCAGCGGCTGCGGCATTCTCAGCCCCGCTTCTCTCATTATCTCATAAACAAAAAGTATCAGCACTGTTTCTGCTGTCAGTGACAGCGGTGTGGCGGCTATCGAGCTTGCTATTTTATTAAGAAGAAGTGTCGGAAACATCTCCGGATCAAATGTTCCGAGTGCAGTAAACAGTCCGGGTAAAAGTACAGATATGAAAAAAGCCGTGTATTTCAGTATTCTTGTAAATGTCGCAAAATATGCCCTGTTAGAGTAATCGTCAAGTGTCTGGAAATACTCCGTAAACAGATAAGGAACTATCAGCGCAGACGGTACTCCGTCTACAAGTATTGCAATACGTCCTTCCGTAAGCTTTCCGCATACGGTGTCGGGACGTTCCGTCACTCCTACTCCGCTGAAAAATGAAAAATCATTCCTCTCTTCAAGGAACGGTACAAGATATCCCGATGCAAGAACCGTTTTCAGATTGACCTTTTTAAGCTTATTTCTCAGTTTCTGAAGTATCTCAGGCGAAACTGTATCGGTAAGATAGCAAAGTGCCGTTTCTGTCCTGCCTGTTTCGCCTATTGTCATTGTTTCAAACTTCAAGGACGGATTTTTCAGCCTGCGTCTTATAAGCGTCATATTTATTCTCAGTGCTTCGACAAAGCCTTCCTTTGAACCTCTCTGTACAACATCGGAATCCGGCTGTGATACACCTCTTGAAGCATATCCCTGTATTCCCACAGATACGCCCTTTGCACAGCCGTTTATAAGTATCACTGCAAAACCCGACATTATGGCATTTTCTATTTTTTCAACACTGTCCACTTCCATAATATCTGCCGTATGGACAGCACGGTATTTTATCTCATTAAAACACGTTTCGGGATCACTGCTGAATCTGAACGAAAACAGCGGTGAAAGCACACCTTCCGCAAGCACCTCTTTATCTATCATATTATCTATTGATATAACCGCCGCATTTATTCCCGAAAGCCTTATATCCCTCACAGTAAGGTCTGCACTTTCACAAAACTGTGTGCGTATAGTATCAAGATTGCTGCACAGTGCAACCGAAAGCGGAGTGTATTTTTGTTCATACGGTTTCTGAGGTTCGTGTGTATATATTTTTCCGATATCTCTTATAAGCTTGTACATAGGCATTCCTCCGCTTTTAATATTCACGGATAAACAGATATTTATTCATTCATGTGAAAGTATATTTCCGCTGTCAATGACAAAAATAATAATATGCTCATATAACCGGAGGAAAGATATGATAATATCAACACTGAGAACTATACTCCTTTATATAGTCATTATTATTGCCATAAGGATAATGGGAAAACGTCAGATAAGCGAAATGCAGACAAGCGAGCTTGTCATAACACTTCTTATGTCAAACATAGCATCAATACCAATGCAGGACACGGACCAATCAATGTTAAGCGGAATAATACCTATCATGGTACTTCTCGTATGTGAGATATCAATATCATATCTCATGCTCAAACATACTAAAATACGCAGTCTTATATGCGGAAAGCCTGTCATAATCATAGACAACGGAAAAATAGACCGTGATGCCATGATACAGCTCAGAATAAGCACAGAGGATATGTATGAACAGCTTCGCCAGAAGGATATTTTTGATATAAAAGAGGTCGCATATGCCATAATCGAAACCAACGGAAAATTAAGTGTTATGAAAAAGCCTGAAAACGACACTGTAACAGTAAGTGATATGAAAATCAGAGCAAAGGAAAAACCATTGCAGGTATCCGTCATAAGTGACGGCGAAATATCAAAATCCTCACTTCGATACTGCGGCTTTCAGGAAAGCTATATCCAAAAGGTACTCAAAAAAGAGAGTACTGCACTTTCTGATGTTTTCATAATGACAATGGATAAAAACGGCAGCTATAATATCATAAAAAAGGAGAAGTGACAATATGCGGAGGCTCTATGCCGCACTTGGCGTGCTTGCACTTATCGCTGTGATAGTTACAACAGGGTTCATAATAAATACAAGGACTGCGGAAAGCATATTAGAACAGCTCAACTCGGCATATGATTCAGCCGAAAACGGCAACACCGAAAACGCAAAAGAAATTTTCTCAAAAGCAAAAAAGGAATGGAGCGATAATGTTGAAATAATGCTGCTTTTCGTTTCACACGGACGTATCGACAAAATAGATGAGGCTTTCGACTCGGCCGAAACTTATCTGAAAAACAATGAAATAACCATGTTCCTTGCAGAATGTTCTGCCGCTCGTCTGCTTACAGAACACTTTATTGATGTAGAATATCCGTATATAAACAATATATTCTGACAAAAATATCTTTTCGTTTATTGACTTGTACAAAAATAAGGTATAAAA
>JBGVAQ010000406.1:0-7412 GCA_045224775.1 Acutalibacteraceae bacterium
AGAAGAACAGGTCAGACTTGTAAGAGAATACATACAGGAAAACTTCACGAGTAAGGGAATGTGTGCAGATTGGGCTTTGCACGATAAAGGGGACGGCAATCCTCACGCTCATATTCTGTTGACGGTCAGACCGATAAAGTCCAACGGAGAATGGGGAGCAAAACGAAAGGACAGCTATGCTCTTGATGACCAAGGAAACAAAATTCCTGTTATAGATCCGAACACAGGAAAGCAGAAAATAGGCTCAAGGGGGCGAAAGATGTGGGAGAGAATATCTGTACCGTCAACGGATTGGAACGAAAAAAGCCGAGCTGAAGAATGGCGAAAAGGGTGGGCAGACGCTTGCAACAAGTATCTGCAAGGCAGAGCAAGGGTAGATCACCGAAGTTATGTCCGGCAGGGAAAGAAGAAAGTACCGACTATGCACGAGGGATATGTGGCAAGGAAAATAGCTAAAAGAGGGCAAGAATCAACGATTATCAGTTACAATGCCAAAGTCAGACGGACGAATGACTATTCACAGGCAACAGAGCAGGATTTACAAGCCGTTGAAGCTGAGCTGAAACAGCTTGTAGCCGAATTAGAAAAACTCAAATCAGAACAGAAAGGACAGAAAAAGAATGAACTCAATGAACGAATCAGGCAATTACGAGAGCGAGCAAGAAGAATTGATGATCCTGATGGAGCAAATGCAGACAACGAACGAGAGATTGCAAGCCGAACTGAAAGGACTGCAACAGAAATACGGTCTGCTACAATACCGGAACAGCCAACAGGAAACACAGATACAGACGCTCTTATCAGACAAGCAGAAGCTGTCAGAGCAAGTGCGAAAGCTGATGTTGCAGATACAAGAGCTACAATCGAGCAATCAAACTCTAAAATTGCAAGTAGCACAGCAAGCAGAGCATATAGAGAGGCTGAACGAAAGCGACAAGCAGCTCTCCGAAGCCAACAAGATGAAGGAAGAAACCGAAGAACAGGCAAGAGAGGTAACAGAGCTTTATAGAGCTTCACAGAAAAATGAATTAAGACTTCAACGAGAAAAAGCAGAACTTCAACAAGAAAAAGCTAAATTAATTGAGCGTATTGAAAAATCCGCAGAAGAAAAGGCAAAGCAAATGGTTCAGCAGATCAGGGATAATTCTGAAGCCAAGCAAAAAAGAGTTAATAATTTTGCCGTAGCAGCCATCTGGATCCAGATGGTGTACTCAATTTGCGTAACCGGAGCCTGGATTAGCGACCATACAGGCGTATTCGTTGGTCAGACAGGTGTCTCAAATTTCTTTGTTTCTGTTGGTAGTGGAATTGTCGGAATGTGTAATGGCATTGGTTATGTGCTTAATAACGCTGTAGAGACTCTACAAGGCTCTTTGGGCGATTTAGGAGCAGGACTTATAATTTATGGCTTATGTACCGTTTTAGGGCTTCTGGTGGCGTTTCTGGGGATCTGGAAGGGCATTCCGAAGCTAAAAGAAAAATTTAGGAAAATTTTGAATACATATAGGCAAAACGGAGTTGTCGGCTATAAGAAAGCTATGACCGTGTCTCTTTGCGTTATTGCCTTATGTTTTGCAATTTTGCTTGCCGAATATGCTATGGTCAATGTTATCGGTGCTTGGCTGTTAATGTCCGTAGGCTTCAATCTGACATATCATCTTGCCACTTACGAAAGGTGAATTTGCAAGGGCTTTCCACCCTTGACCTCCTCAAAAAAACTGCCTGACACCTATTGTAAGTGCCGGCAGTTTGTTTTAGTCGCGGTGTGTTTGTAGGCTGTCTTAACAAATATCATTGATTCTTTTTTGTATTTATGGTAATATAGTATATATTTATGTGTTTTCTCGATTATACGAATTTACAAAAAATTTAAATCAAAGGTGTTGACAAGGTTATGTTTATCCTGTATGCCCTAACAAGCAAGCAGGCAAGGCGTAACTGCGTCCTTTTTCAAAATAGAATAAACATAATTCAGCACAGATGCGGGGTATAACTGCGTCTGCTCATTTTTTTCGGTAACTCTTGCATTATCCGTCCGAGCCATGAGGTTCGGTACCCAGTTTCCTGCTTTTGCAGGTTATGCGGTCAGCGGGCAGACCCGGATAAAGCTTTGTTATAAATCAAAAATATTTTCAATCTGAAGATTGGAGGAAAAACTATGACAAAAAAACTAAGAAAACCTTTGAGTATCATTTTGTCACTTATGATGATACTAAGCGTATTCACGATCATTCCTGTCACCTCGGCGAGCGCGGCAGTTGGCGATTATCTGTCGGAGGATAATTATCTGACCTTCACGGCGGAAGAAGCCGGCTCTACAGTTACGCTGAATGTTGCTTCCGGCAGTAATTTTCAGTATGATCTGAATGGCACCGGTTTGACCGATTATTCTCCCGGAACGGAGATCACGCTCGCCAACGCGGGCGATTATGTTCGTTTTAGCGGAACAGGTACTAAATTCAGTTCCAGTAAGCACTTTTCGACCACCGGAAAAGTAGCGTGCAGCGGTAATGTCATGTCGATGCGGCTCAATGGCGGTGAGGTTCAAGGCTTGGAAAATTTGTGCTTTCGATATATGTTTTATAACTGCACCGGATTAACAACAGCTCCGGATCTGCTTGAAACAGATCTGAAGGCGGGCTGCTACAGCTATATGTTTAATGGCTGCACGAGCCTTACCACAGCTCCCGATCTTCCCGCGACAACGCTGGCGGAAAGCTGCTACAGCAATATGTTTAATGGCTGCACGAGCCTTACCACAGCTCCCGATCTTCCCGCGACAACGCTGGCGGAAAGCTGCTACAACAGTATGTTTATGGGCTGCACGAGCCTGACCACAGCTCCCGACCTCCCTGCTACAGTGCTGGCGATCAACTGCTATCTGAGTATGTTTAAAGGCTGTACGAGCCTGACCGAAGCTCCCGAGCTTCCTGCGACAACGCTGGCGAATTACTGCTACCAAAATATGTTTAAAGGCTGTACGAGCCTGACCGAAGCTCCCGAGCTTCCTGCGACAACGCTGGCGTCTTACTGCTATTCCAATATGTTTAGAGACTGCAAGAGCCTGACCGAAGCTCCCGAGCTTCCTGCAACAAATCTGGCGCAATACTGCTACGCCAGTATGTTTTATGGCTGCACGAGCCTGACCAAAGCCCCCGAGCTGCCTGCAACAAATCTGGCGGTTTCCTGCTACAACTATATGTTTTATGGCTGTACGAGCCTGACCGAACTCCCTGCGCTTCCTGCGACAACGCTGCAGTCGTCCTGCTACTACGGTATGTTTTCCGGCTGCAAGAATATTCGTATTTCTGACGAGGCGGGTACCTTTGATGAAATTACATATTCAGCCGAATACAGGATCCCGACCACAGGCGAGGGAACTTCGGCGACTAATGCACTCACATCTATGTTTACGAGCACCGGCGGTAAATTTAAAGGAACCCCGGACATCAACACGACCTATTATGTTCCTGCGCCTGCTTCCGCTCCCGAGCTGCCCGACGTCATCAAGGACTGCACCTATCAGGTCTTCGCTGATACTTATGCCAATAAACCGATTGACGAAGGCAACTTCTCCGAAATAAATAACGGCGCTATTTATTTTTACATCGTTTCCAGTGATTCGTTCTTAACAGTAGACGCAATGGGCTATTCCTACAAGTTCTATGACCAGACAGGAACAGAGATCCCGGCAGAAGCCAACGATGCGAAGCTCTTTTCCGGTAATGAACTTGGAATCAGCGAGGATGTTATTGCGTATTATACTGATTTTAAATTAACACTGCCCGATAATTTCGAGAAATTGTACATCGTAGCCACTGTTCCCGAAGTTGCTGATGAGCTTGAGGACTGCACCTATAGCAGAATTAACATGAACAGCCACTTCCTGTTATATGGCAATGTACCGCTTACAAGTATGGAAAGTTTTGAGGAGCTTCCGAACGGTGCGGTTGCTGTTAGTTATCAAAATGAAGTCATCCACCTGGCTGACACAAAGGGCTATACCTATGCGTTCTATGACGCTGCGGGAACTGAGATCCCGGTCACGCTTAACACGTCAGAATCGTTTCCCGGTTCCGAATATAATCTTACCGACGATGTGACTATAAACGCGTATCTTTATACTTGGGAAATCCCGCTGACCTGCAAGGCTGTGTACGTTGTAGCTACCGCTCCCGCTCCCGAAACCTTCAAGGCATATGTCAAGAAGCTGAACGGCGAAACCTACACCATAGAAAATCTCACCGGCGAGACCACTGTTGCTCAGCTAAAGGAAATCATAGCGGATCAAATCGACATTCCCGTCACCGCGCAGCAAATGTTGGTTTTTGCCGGCAAGAAGATCGATGACGCAAAAACTCTTGCCGAGTATAATATCGGAAATGAATCCATAATCCAACTTGTCATAAGAGGTTACACAGTCACATGGTTGAATTACGATAATTCCGAATTAAGTACAACAACTGTCCAGTACGGCTTAACCCCGTCCTATGACGGCGATACACCCGAAAAGGCTGATGACGATCAGTACACCTACACCTTCGCAGGCTGGAGAAACGGCGAGAACACCTATGGCCTTACAGACGCGCTTCCCGCGGTTTCCGGCGATGTGGCCTACACGGCTGTATTTGATGCGACTGAGAAGGCTCCCGCTCACATCCACAACTTCACCTACTCCGCAGACGGAGCGACCATCACGGCGAGCTGCGGCGAGGGCTGTGACATCACCGAGGGCCTGACCCTGACCATCAGCGCCCCGGAGGGCACCCTGACGGCGGACGGCACGACGACCTTCCCCGCAACTCTGAACGACGACTACAACACAACGGCTTTCCCCGGCACTTATACGATTGTCTATACCAAGGACGGACAGCCCTATGACGGCACACCCACAGAAGCGGGCGACTACACCGCCAGCGTGACCGTCGGCACAGCCACCGCAAGCGTGGAGTACACCATCGCCCAGTCGGCGGCTCTGACGGAAGCCAAGACGAACGCCGCCGCGACGGTCAACGGCGTGAACGCTAACGACTACATTGCCGCCGATCAGGAGACCGTGGCGAACGCCAAGACCACCGCGCTTGCGGCGATCAACGCGGCCACAACGGAAGATGAAGTCACGGCAGCGATGACCACATTCAACAATGCCATCGCGGCCTGCACCACACAGGCGGCGCAGGATTTGGCTGATGCTAAGACGACCGCCACCAACACGGTCAACGGCGTGAACGCTAACGACTACATTGCCGCCGATCAGGAGACCGTGACAAATGCGAAGACCGCTGCATTGAATGCGATCAGCGCAGCTACGACTGTAGACGCAGTGAATACGGCGATGACCACCTTCAATAATGCCATTGCGGACTGCACCACTCAGGCAGCCGCAGACCTGGCAGCAGCTAAGACGACGGCGACTGCAACGGTCAACGGCGTAAACGCCAACGACTACATTGCAGCTGACCAGCAGACCGTGACAAATGCGAAGACCGCTGCATTGAATGCGATCAGCGCAGCTACGACAGTAGACGCAGTGAATACGGCGATGACCACCTTCAATAATGCCATTGCAGACTGCACCACTCAGGCAGCAGCAGACCTTGCAGCAGCTAAGACAAACGCAGAAAATGAGGTCAACGCAGTAAACGCAGCGGATTACATCACCGCCGATCAGGAGACCGTGACGAACGCCAAGACCATCGCGCTTGCAGCGATCGAAGCAGCTGCGACCGTAGCAGACGTAGAGACAGCTCTCACCAACTTCAACAATGCTATCGCTGACTGCACCACTCAGGCAGCAGCAGACCTTGCGGCAGCCAAGACAAACGCAGAAAATGAGGTCAACGCTGTGAATGCGGCTGATTACATCAATGCTGACCAGCAGACTGTTGCAGATGCTAAGACCACCGCGCTTGCTGCCATCGAAGCAGCCACAACAGCAGCGGAAGTAGAGACAGCACTTGCCGACTTCAACAATGCTATCGCCGACTGCACAACTCAGGCAGCAGCAGATAAGGCAGCAGCCGATGCGGTTTCTGATGCTATCAACGCACTTCCCGCAGCAACTGACGTCACAGTTGACAACAAGGACGATATCGAAGCAGCAAGAGACGCCTACGAAGCACTTACTGATGCACAGAAGGCACTTTTAGCTCCTGAAACACTCGCAAAACTCGAAGCAGCAGAGAAAGCTCTGATTCCGGAACTCGTTAATGAATCATACATCGAAAATGATGTTTCTGAGATGAAGATAGGAAACAGTATCACCGTTATATGTGATTCCACCGGTGGAGCAGGTACAAAGCAGTATGAGGTTTGGTATAAGAGCTCGACCGCAACAAAATGGACGAAAGCACAAAGCTTGTCTGATAATACATCCGTTAGTATAACTCCAAAGCATACCGGTGAATATACTGTAAGCGTAAAGGTAAAAGACGAGGCAGGAACTGCCGTTAAGAAGCGTATGTCCTTCACAGTTACAACAGATCTTGAAAACACCTCAGAAATTTCTGCATCGGCTATCTTAAAGGGCGATAGTATCACAGTTACCTGTGCATCAACCGGTGGCGTAGGTACAAAGCAGTATGAAGTTTGGTATAAGCGCTCGACCGCAACAAAATGGACGAAAGCACAAAGCTTGTCTGATAATACATCCGTTAGTATAACTCCAAAGCATATCGGTGAATATACTATAAGCGTAAAGGTAAAAGACGAGGCAGGAATTGCCATTAAGAAGTATATCCCACTCACTGTTACTACCGATCTTGAAAACACCTCAGAAATTTCTGCATCGGCTATTTCTAAGGGCGATAGTATCACCGCTACCTGTGCATCAACCGGCGGCGTAGGTACAAAGGAGTATGAGGTATGGTATAAGCACTCGACCGCAACAAAATGGACAAGAGTACAAAGATTCTCTACTAATACATCCGTTGTTATAACTCCAAAGCATACCGGTGAATATACTGTAAGCGTAAAGGTAAAAGACGAGGTAGGAACTGCCATCAAGAAGCGTATGCCTCTCACAGTTTCCTGACAAATACATATATCGCATAATTCCGAATATCGAGCATCAACATGGCAACACGGAAGAAGTAATTTATACTGTTGATGTTGTCAAATAAACATTCACAACGACTGTCTCTCGGAGAATGAAAACCTGCGGATACAAATGTGCCGTTCAGCACACTGTCAACTGAGACCGGCGGTGTAACGCCTGACTCTCTAATGCATCCATACCGGACAGAAAGCCTAACCAAAACAACCCTGAACTGTCAGGCAGCACAGATACAAGTACACCACTATTGTCAAGTGATAAATTTATCATCCGTTAAAACTAATACTGAAAAACCACCGTCGAAAATATCTATTCGGCGGTGGTTTTAATACTTTTATACAAAACGTTTATTTTGATA
>JBGVAQ010000407.1:0-3119 GCA_045224775.1 Acutalibacteraceae bacterium
TGAAACAACTATAACACTCTCTTTTATTCCTCTCTCCGTTAGTGGTAAAACAGTAGTAATTAATATGTGTAACTGCAAAGTATTGAAACAATAAACCCAAGTTCAGCGGATAGTAAATCTTACCCCCGACTTCTGCCGTGGCAGATGAACATTACTTTTATCATAGATTTTTCCTTTCTCAAATTGCTGTAAAAGGGCATAAAAAGCCGTATTTTGCGAGGGTGTCGGGGTGGTGTGGTTACTTTGACAGAGCGGGGCGAAAATTACAATTCTTTGCAAATCGGGGCAAAACGGGGAAGTCGTTAGTAGTAAAATCGTAGTAAAAACGGAGGGGTTTTACTACTAAGGATTTTTCGGGCAAAATGAGCCGGTAATTACATTCGTTCAACAAGTTCTACCTCAAAGTCAGACCCTAACTCTCTACATAATTGGCAGTACCATTTTTTTGCAGTATTCCAAAAATCATTTATCTGTTTATCATTCCATAGTAAATCGCCGCCAGGATCACTCCAGTTTAAAGCTTCATCATGCCAGTATATTAAATTCTCTAATTCATTTTTTGTTGTTTCAGAAATTGCAAGTTTTGATGTTTCAACAGGGTAATCACCATATAACTCTTTTGCTGCTTGATTAGTACACCACAAGCATACACCACTTCCCCAATCAAACAGAAATTTCAATTTATACTTAGCCATAACTGCACTTCCGAACTTCTGATTTACACCATTATACCACACCCGCCCCGCCCACGGCTACCCTTTTTCGCATTTTCAAAAAGAAAAAGCCCTGCCGGCAGCGGGCAGGGCTGAGTAGATGGGGGATAGGAGAGGGGTCACTGCGCAGCTGTAGTTCTGTTTTTCTCGATCCAGCTGACAGCGAAATCTACAAGCTCCCTTTGCTTCATCAGACGCAGGGATGCATCCCCCAACGCAGCCTTCTTTACATCATGCGCTTCTTCAAAAGCTGAGCCTATCTGTTCAAAATCCTCGCCGTCAACATAAAGAGTGTCATAAGCCTTCCATACTCTTTTTCCGTTTTCTGAAACCGCGCTGTGCTCAGTGCAGAGATGCTTGCCGGGATATTCAGCTCTTGCATCGGCAAGATGAAGCGAGGTGTTTTTGTCATATCCCACACCAATAAGAAGCACATAGGCATCAAGCTCATAAAGCTTCCCCACAGGCGAACCGTCTCCGAAAATGTTCGACAGATCATGCTCCTGTGTCAGATACTGCGCATATTTCCCGTATGCAGCGACTGATCTTGCCGGATGATCGCTGCGGATAGCTCCCTTCCACTGCCTGAACATCTCCGCAACTGCGCCCATGGTATTCGTGGGTGTGATATTCCTGTCATATGCCGGCCAGTTATCCCGTATTGCCTGCCAGCTCTCCTTGCCGACATCCCAGTGAACACCGGTTTCGGGATCAAGATTCTTCCACGATTGTGTGGGCATCATAATGGTTCCGTCCTTGCCAACGGCTTCTATCAATGCTTCGATCATTGTCTGAGCGCCGCCGCAGACATAGCCTATACTGCCGAGAGATGTATGTACCATGATAACCTGTCCGGGTCTTACTCCAACCTTTTCAAGCGCGCTGAGTATATCTGATTTAAGTATTAATTTTTTCTCCATTTTATTTATCCTTTCTGCTAAGCAGCAATTATTTTATTTGATGTTGTACTATCGCTTACAAACCTGTCAGCTTTGCGTCTGTTATGTCAGTTCAGCCTTCGTACACTTTGTCCTATCGTGAGCTTTACCGGGATAGAAAGATTTTCAGTTGTTTCGCTGTGATCTATCATTTTCAGCAGCAGCGATATTGCTGCCTGCGCGCGGAGCAGATTGTTCTGCGCAATGGTGGTCAGCTTGGGGGTGATCTCAGAAGCTTCTCTGCATCCGTCAAAGCCCACTATTGAAATATCATCAGGTATTACTAAACCCTGACGCTGGAAAAAACGCATCAGCTCTATTGCATAATAATCAGATACAGCAAATATGGCTGTGTATTCTTTCAGCGTATCGAGTTCTGAGAGATAGAACGCTTCTCTTTCCTTCGCTCCCATGGGTATTTTCAGAAAATCCGCCTTGCAGTTCAGCCCCTCGCATAATCCCTTATACCTCAATAGATCCATGCATATATCGTTATCGGCAATGCACAGAACATGACTGTGACCCATACTTCTGAGGTATTCGCCAGCCTGCCTTCCGCCGCCGAAATCATCTATGGTAATATTTCCGAAGCGATTCTGGACATCGGCAAATCCGTCATATATCACAAAGGGAATACGAATATGATCCCGCAGATCCTGATATTCATCCTCGCAAAAGCCGATTATCACAATGCCGTCCAGATTCCACATGGAAGCAAAATTTACGACCTCCGTAATTTTTTTCGCTTTTTTCAGCATCATAAAATAACCGCTTGTTTCTATTTCATCCGACAGATGATTGATCGCGGCTGAGATAAACGGATCTTCAAAGGTATGACCTTCATATTTCGGATGGTCGTTTACGATAACGCCTATAATTCTGGAATTATTCCGCGCAAGCAGGGTTGCAGCCATATCAGGAATATATCCTCGTTCTTCAAGCTTTTGCTCCACCATTTTCACTGTTCTGTCGGAGATCTTTTTTGTTTTGCCGTGAAGAACATTAGATACCGTTGCTGTACTTACGCCAAGCTCCTCAGCAATATCTTTTATCCGCACCTTATTTTCATCCCACATTTGTCCGCCTCCGTTTCTGATTCTTCATACTGTGATAAGTATAACATACAGCATTGCAGCATGTATATACCTTTTGACTGACCAAAGCAGAAATACTGATAAAGCATGGCTTACCAAGGAGGTTAAGGAAAGGGGATTCCAAAAGGTGGAAACCACAAGGGGGACACCCCTTGTGGTTTCCACCTTTTGTCTCACCAAAGCAGAAATGCAAATGAAGTATGGCTCAGGGCATTAAAGCAGAATATCAGATTCAGGATTTCACCCCCCTCAGCCATCCGATTTACTGCATCTGAAAGTTTTTTGTTAAGCTCCTGACAATACCAACTCTTAGTCATTAAAGTCTGGCTTGCCAAGGGGGTTAAGGAAAGGAGATTGCAAAAGGGGGAATACTC
>JBGVAQ010000408.1:0-4842 GCA_045224775.1 Acutalibacteraceae bacterium
AGCGGTCTTTTCATGGTAATACTTTTCGTATCGGCAACAGGCTTCCTTTATGCCGATATCAAGGACGGCTACATAAAGAATATTGCAGGACAGATAAGCAAGAAGGGCTATACAGCTTTCTCAAAGTTTATAGCTATTCTTTTCCATAATGCCTTCTTTATGGTTACAGCTCTCTTGTCAAGCACTCTTGCAATACTTATCTGCCCCAAAGCAACACTTGCATTTGACGGCGATATGGGTGATGCATTTGTTTCATTCCTTGTCAATTATCTGCTTGGCATTGCATTGACATCAATAGCCCTGTTCTTTACTGCGGCACTCGGAAACAAAACATTAGGCATAGTTATAGGTGTACTTTTCAGTGTAGGCGCTCTGAACCTTATATATCTTGGCATAAACAAGGTGATAGATCTTATTAATATAAAGAACTTTGATATAACGAAGTATATGCCCGACACACTTTACGGACATGTCTTTAAGACATCTGAAACTGTCGAGCTTTGCACAGCGCTTGCTGTAGCACTTATTTTCACAACAGGCTTTATAGCACTCAGCATATTTATTATAAACAAAAAAGACGTAAAATAAACTGTCGGACAATTATTTAATAAAAATGACCGGCACGGTAAATTCTTTCGAATCTACCGTGCCGGTCGTTTTGTTTTGTTCTGTTCTGTGAGATCATTTATCTTTCAGTTTTGCAGTATAAACAAGTATTTTGCCGTCTGATGCTTTTACATTGCCAGCGATAGCATCTGCAAGACCTGTGGATTTGATCTCGGTGTTTTCCGAATCTATCCAAATGTTTTCAAATTCCTTCTTTGACAGATGTGTCTGGATAATCTTAAGGTCGCTGTTTGTATTATTGATTATCGCCTTTACATCATAAAGACTTACTGTAAGTCCGTTGTGTCTGATTGAATGAATCTGAGGAAGATCATTTTCATCCTTTACTACCGTAAAGTTAAAAACATATTCAGATGTAACTCCGTTTACAACAATAGCTTTCAGCGGTTTTTCAACAACCAAAAGATCACCTGAATCTGCTTTACGCTGAACCTTAAAGCTCAAAGTATGCTCATGCTGTGTGAAATCCTTTGTAACCAGAAGGTCTACGGTATTGCCGCCGGCAGATACCGTTGTT
The DNA here is from genome assembly GCA_045224775.1 of Acutalibacteraceae bacterium. Lineage (GTDB taxonomy): Bacteria > Bacillota > Clostridia > Oscillospirales > Acutalibacteraceae > UBA1213. Next base: position 1,145 of record JBGVAQ010000408.1, read on the forward strand.
ACCTCTGCATATGCATCTGTAACAGAATATTGATACTGCTGTGCAAAATTATTATACTTCGGAAGTCCCGGTATCCTTACGGATATTATACCGTTTACAGCATTTTCGGCAGGAATATCAAATGTATATTCTGTGCTTTCATCAGCTGTATATGCCTGAACCTTCGGAACCTCATCATAGTAGTAAGACAGGTTATCAGTTGATGCATGGAAAACAACTGTTGTATCAAACTGATATGTACCGGTCGATCTGCTTCCCATATTGATATCAAATGTATCAGATATCGTACCTGTAGATGCATCTCCGTAGGTTGCCTTAAGGCGATATACACCGTCTGCAAAGAGTTCAGGATCATTAATAACGATCTTTTTGCCGTCGGTGTCATCCTTGAATTTGTCGTCAAACAATTCATCCTTTGGCTTGGTCTGCGGAACTGTTGCGGACTGAGTATCATCCTTTTCGGGCTTCACATACTCAATTTTAAGTGATTCCTTCTGTTCATCAGTCAATTCTGATTCAGACTTTGTACCGTCACTCTTTACAAACCACGCTTTGAGTTCAGACTTATTGATCTCTGCTGGGTCAGTCGTCACCGGAACAGGAGTGTTATACTCTACGATAAGTGACTTGTAACCGTTGAATGTATTGAGCTTGTAATCGGTATGAGAGAACTTGTCATAGTAATCAAGAGTATTATCATACTTGACAACAGCCTTGCCGCCTGCTTCCACAGTGAATGTTATTGTTCTCTTATTTGGAGTTACAGTAGCATCACCGGAAATACCGCTTGATTCATCAGTCAGGGCAAGTTCCTCCGGAGAGTAACGTGATACATTCAGCTCGGTTATCTCATAAGTACCCGGCTCGATATTGATAATACCTGTTTCTCCCGTCATGTTGATAGAATCATTGACCTGCATACTTACAATACGCTCAAAAGATGTATTACTTTCTTCCGTAGCGATCTTTTTGATCTTAAAGATGAATGTCGGTGTGCCCCATGCTTCAAGATACTCGTCAAGCTCTTTTTTGATCTTAAGCTGTGCCGGAAGTATCTCATCCGTACAGATAAGCTGCTGTGCAGTTTCACAGGTATTTCTGCCGACCATAAATTTGATCTTGTTTGCTTCACCTGTAGTTGTGTCTTTCACGGTATATCCTGTTGGAGCCTTTGTTTCTACAAGATAATACTGTCCCCAGTCAAGATTATCTATCCTGAGCGTTCCGTCTTCACCTGTCACTGCTTTATCATACAGCTTGAAGTGACCTGCATCGGAATCGTACAGCTCATAATCTTTCAGAGCTTTCTTCATATCTTCATCTGTGACATTAAGGTATTTACTGTCTCCATCTGTAACGATATTGCTCTTGCCGACTTCTGCTATCGGAACATAATACAGATTTTCGGTAATTTTGTGCTTTAATACATAAAGTTTTTCGTTTAAAGCACCATTATTTACATTACGCTTGTAAAGCTCGAATTCTGCACCTGCAAGTTTTGTGCCGATATCCTTTTTACCAAGCTTCTGTTCGGAAGTCTTTGTAAGAACGACACTGCCTCGCTTGTGGGTATCCTTAGCCGTGAATACATAAACAGACATATCAGCTTTCTGAGCATCTATTACGAAAGTTTCAAGTTCTTCCTTGTCAGCGTTGAATCCGACAGGAGCTTTTGTTTCCTTCCAGTAATATGTACCCCACTTTTTGACCTTTACAGTCTTTACAGACTCATTTCTGATATCGCTGACTGTATGATCCAGATAATTGTCATCAACATCTTCCGAATCATCTTTTCTCTTGAGATAGGTTATCCACTTTGCATGACCGTCATCACCGGTCTCAACGGTTGCCAAGCGTATCGACTCGCCGTGACCTGTAATAATGATCGGCTTATCTTCTTCGTCCTGATCGTCACGCTTGTTGAGCAATTCAAGGTAATACTTCGTATCGCTTTCATTACCTTTTGCATAAGCCTGTTCGGGAGTGTCGCCGTAAACTTCATTTGCCTTACGGACAAAGCGGTACAGACCGTTTTCGGATATGTCGGTAATTACGGACTCACGGGTATAGTCATATGAACCGGTGCCCTTGCCTACACCGTTGGTTATCTGGAAGGTCTTTGCAGTCGATGGTGCAAGGATACGATAAACCGTATCACCCTCATAATCTGCCATAAGCTCATCCATACGATAGCCCTGTACATTACCTACAGCATTACCGTTTTCATCAAAGAACTTGATATGAACTTCATCCAGCCAATAGCGGTTCTGAATATCCGTGGTGTCGCTAAGATTTTTTGTACCGTTGTTGACAAGGAAGATATAGTTCTGAGAACCGGCAAATACTACATCATCTGTGCTGTGCGGCAGAGCACTACCTCCTACTGTTGCCTTTTCCTGTCCGTTGGCAAGATAAGCATGATTTGTCACCGTACCGTAAGGAACATTTGTCGAATCGGGCGAATAGTTGTAACCCATAGTATACTCGATCTTCTGAGTGATCTTTCTGTTGCTTGCAGAGCCGTTATTGAAGATAACATACGGGTAAACCTTATCTCTGCTGCCGGCAGCTGTAGGCGGCTGGAATACATATACTGTCTTGCCGCTGTTATCGGTATAGCTGCTTGATGCAGGAACACCCGGCCATGCATTATATTCACCGTCAGCACCGCCGTAGTAGTACGCATAGAGTGCGCCGCTGTCGGAGGAGCTGCGCCAGTTTTCTGTATCGGTGAAGTAGATGTAGTCGAAGTCGGTCTTCTGCTCATAGTTCCGTATGTAAGCGGAACTGGGCGGAACAAAACGCAGATAGTTGTAGTAGTTGTCCCATGTATAGGTGATGTTGTCATTCGGTGTTTCATACAGCACCGGAGTATCGGCAGGCTGCGAAGCGTTGGAAACGGGAGCTGATACGATACCGGCTTCCTTGAACTGTCCTGTTACTGACGAATCAATAACAATAGGCTCGGTGCTCTCCTCCTGCGGTACACTGCCGCCTTCTTCCCATTCGATTATCTCGTTCTCGGTGAACTGCGGATAGAACGGCTGACCGTCATTGTACTCCGTTGCAAGACCGAGTGTGTATGCTCCATCGGTGGCTGTATCGGAAATGCGGTACTGCATTCCGCCGAGAGTATAATTCTGACGGTAAACTGCCGCCTTGCTGCGCTTGGTATAGATCGGGTAGACCTTATCAAGCTGCTTACTGTTGTCAGATGTCTTTACAGTAAATGACTTTGCTTCATACGGTATTGCGACCTTGTACCAGTGTCCGGCGGCTTCCTTGATATTCGTGCTTGTGCCGTCAACCGGTGCATTCTCGCTGTATGTAAGCTCACCTGTGTACTTCATCTGAATGTCCTGAGCATTTGCGATTGCAGTGCTGCCTGATGCATCGGAATAGAATGTGACATACATATTCTCCCAACCGTCAGAACCAATGCTGTTGCATACCATATACAGGTAGTCGCCACGCTTGTCATAAGTGCCGTTATCGCCGGTATAGATCGTACCGTTTGAGAAGGTCGGCCAGATAATTTCAACAGCCGTATTGCTTGTTGTCTTGTAATACATACCGCCGGTGGTGAAATCGGCTGTCTGACCTGTATTATTATCTACCTTTTCAAAAATCGGATTGGACGAACCGTCGTTGACGGTGAACGATGCGGCTTCGAGCGGTATATCCAGACTCCACCAGTG
>JBGVAQ010000409.1:0-3243 GCA_045224775.1 Acutalibacteraceae bacterium
GCATACAAAACAGGATGTAAATTTTCTATCGGCAATAAAATTGCAGGTAAAAAACTTACTGATGCACAGGTTAAGAAACTGCTTACATCAGGTAAGACCAACCTGATCAAAGGGTTTACAAGCAAAAAAGGTACAAAATTTGATGCTATACTTGTAATCAAAGACGGAAAGATCGAATTTGAATTCACAAAATGACCAAAAGACTTCTGCTAGATCATGGCAGGAGTCTTTTTTAATATGAAGTTTTTTGCGAATAATACGTCAAAACAATGTTAATACACAATTTAATGCAAAAAAACAGGACCGCTTATTGGCAGCCCTGTTTATGTACCTTAGATCATTTCTTCCTCAAGGATTATATCGTCATCAGAAAGAATGTAAAACTCTCCATTCCGACGATGTCCGAGGACTCTGTTCATAGATTTTGGAGTCAACGGTTCTTTAGAGAGGATACAACCACCGAAATTTCTTGATTGACCGTATGGTCTGATACCGGTTATTACGGTCTGACCATATTCATCTTTAGACTCCACATCATAAACATAAAGTCCTTTCTTCTGGGGATTCTCAATACGAAAATTTGAATAGTAACATATTTCACCCTGAACTGATACCAGTTCAAAAGATACCTCCGTGATTGGCCAGACCATAATTATTCCTCCTTTTTAGAACGGCAGATCATCATCTCCGGACATTTCGTAATATGCTCCCATAGGATCGGTGGAAGAATAACCTATGACGGAATCCTTTTCTGTCTTTGTTGTCTTCGCTGCATCAGTAGATTCTGAGTTGGATCCACCAACAAAATCAACGGTTTCTGCAAAGATGCGAATCGCTACTCCCTTTGTGCCATCCTTTTTGTCGTAGACATCAAAAGGCCTGAGAGTGCCGGTAACAAAGAGCTTTTTACCTTTTGTCATATACTCGCAGATCTTTTCATTGCTGTACAGACAGTCGGCAAATGTAGTCTGATCTTTGCTCCTGTTAAAGGCAAGCGAAAAAGCTGTAAATGTATTTCCACTTTTACCCTTGATTTCAGCATCCTGGGTAAGATTGCCTACACCAAAGATGTCCATGCGATGAGAATCATCATCGATGAATGTATCCGTGCTTTTTTCCGAAGCTTCAACTACGGCCGCAATGGTCTTTCTGCCGTTTGCAAACTCAAAAGAGTTCATAAAGATGGTTGCGTCCACATATGTGGTTCCGTCCTTTCCGGTGTAGGTTGAAACATTTCCGAGCTCACCCTTAATTTTGAGCTTACTGCCCTTTTTGAGCTTAAGAACAGTAGGAGTAAGTTCCTTTGAAGCGATGATGCTCCAAAACGTTGGTGAAGGTTCTTTTGCATCTTTTGTCCAGATATTCTGAACAAATCTGAATGTTGCTCTTGAGCCGGTCTTGAACTCAACTTCCTTAGGATCACTGCAAATAACTCCGATTCCGCTAACTTTTACTGCTGACATAATAATGTCCTCCTTAAATTTTATTTGGTACATATACTCCCTAAAAAAGAATTTACATACCTATAGTTATTATGCTTGACGAAACGTAAAAATAGAGCAAAAAAAATATTTTTTTCAAGCATAATATAAGTAGGAGGTGAAAAGAATGTTGATCAGAATAGGAACAAATACATATATTCCCGGAGAAGAGATATACTATGTAACAGATTATACTTCAAACTCTACCGTAAACATGGTTCGTAAGGCCAAAGAAGAAAAAAGGGTCATTGATGCAACCCGCGGCAAAGCAATCGGTTCGGTAATGTTCATGAGAGCAAACAATATGGTAGTGCTTTCAAACATCTCTGTTGATACAATCATCAAGAACATGAAAAAAACCAAATAGAAACAAAAACACTTCCGATGATTAGTGTCGGAAGTGTTTATTTATGGTTTACTTTTTCTTATTACCCATGCGATTTAGTTTCCTGATCAGACTGGCATGGGCATTTTTAATTTCTTCATCCTTGCCGTTGATACAAAGGTCATCAAAACACTTGTATCCTACCTTGTTTGCGAGATCTTCTGCATCATACAGAGGTATAAAGAGTTTGAGTCTCTCAATCATATACTCACGCGGCTCATTGTTATCTTTTATGTTGACCATATAGTTAACAACTGCCTGTTTTTCGATGTCTGTAAGAGAGGAACCGTTTTTTGCAGCAAGATAAGCCTTGATAAAGTCCTTGTCCGACTGAAATGTCAGACAGGGATCTTCTGCAACGGCCTTATCAATTACAGCAAGGTCGGAGAAGAAAACCTCTCCAAAAAATTCCTTGAGTTTCCTTTCCATTTCAGGGGTTCTCCTTGCAAACATGATGATATAATCACCATCCGGATAAAACCTCAATTCGTTTATTTCTGACATAGTTATTCTCCTTTCAAATATTTAGTTACTTGTTTTCTTAGTACCCTGCAAAGGGTTGTGCTAAGAGCACTTACGTCCTTACAGGGTACATAATCGGAACCATACATACGGATGTACTTAGCATCATTTATACTGTTTCCGATTGCTATACCGATGACCGGAATACCTTTTGATCGTGTCTCAGATACTGCTCGTTTTGTATCCTCTATACCGTTTGAATGATAACTGTTGGCACAAGGTTCTCCATCAGAAATAACGATCAAAACTTTATATTGGTTTCGTTGTTTCATCAGAAGCTGAGTAGCATATCTGATTGAATAGCCATCCCTGTTTTCATTGTCGGCTTTAATATTCACTAAAGCATAATGTTCACTGGGTTTGTTTCTGAAATTACAGTAAATGTTATGATCGCATGAATAACGGTATATTTTTCCTGTAGAATACTTGTCTGCTGTAAAGCCGATACAGCCATATGATATTCCATTGTTTCTGCAGACCTCTGACAGAATAACTGCTGCTACCTTCGCAAGTTCGAACTTGCTATCAGATTGCATTGAACCGGATTCGTCTACAGCAACCATAACAGCAGTATCCTGAATATTTTTAGGTTCTATACGCTTATCAAACAAATAATCTGTTTTCCTTCCACTGTATAGTCTGTCAATATTCAATCTTCCTGTTTTTGCATGTTCGCAATCCTCAACATCATTGAGAAAGATATCCCTGAACATTGCAGAGGTCTTTTTTATGATAGAGCTATTCATGGAAACGAGTTCTTTATAAAGATCCTCACACGCTTCTGTTGCTATTATGCGGGTATTTACAACGGTCATCTTTTCGGGATTATCAAAAGGCAGATCAATATCCTCTTTT
>JBGVAQ010000410.1:0-6784 GCA_045224775.1 Acutalibacteraceae bacterium
AAGAAAAGTGAGCTGTGAGATGTTTTTGCTCTCTCTTCGACTTTTGCAAACTGGTTGAGACTAAGCTCATAATTGCCCTCATAATTATAAAGCATTCCTTTCAGCAGATGGTACAGCAAAAGATCTTCGTCCCATACGCCTTCATTTACTTCTTTAAGTACCATTATCATATGCTCGACTATTATATCCATTTTACTAAGGAAATAATAGCTGTTGTAATATTCCTGCTGATAATAGCAGCTCAGACCTATTATACTGTAAAGCTTGATGGTACTGCATGAGCTTATTGAATGATAGTTCATTTCCTTCATCATTTTCAGTATGATTTCCACAACAGATACAGCACCCTGATAATTTTCAGATACGAAATGTACCATAGCAACATTGTAGAGTGAATTCATAACATCATCAGGCTTTTCAAGCTCTGTAAGATTGATTACGCTTTGTATCAGGTACAGATGTGCTTTTTCAAAATCTTCAAGTATGATGCTGTTATAGCCCAGACCTGCAAGCATATGGGATTCTCTCAGCGGATTTGGTTTTCTCAGTACGGCAAGTCTTTTTTCATACATGTCACGTACAAATCTGTGATATCCCGAACGTGAATACAGTATGATATTTTTCATATATGCATTGAGCAGGAAATTATCGTTGCCTATTTCGGTTCCGAGTTTTATACCGAGGTCAAAATAGTACGGCTTTTTTATTCCGAGAGCGATATCACGGATAGTTTCCTTTTCATTTTCAAAGCCGAAAACATATATATAAGCAAGGAAGTTGAAAAAGCCGTAATTCTTAGCCTGCTCTACAACATCGGCATCACATTTATAGTTAAAATCATATTCAAATATATCCTTGCCGATACCGCAGTAAGTGGACCACATGAGTATTTTGGCTTTGCAGGCAAGGAAGCTGTCGTCCATCTCGTTGGCTATTTCAATACACTTTTCACAGTACTTTATTACAACATCGTTATGTGCAGCGATCATTCTTACCCTTGCACATGTATAGTAGTAGATATAACGCATATAGCGGTTATCGCTGACATGGCACTGCATATCTGTCAGCTTATCGCACATAACAAGCGACTGATCGACCTTTCCGAAATTCATGTCTATAAGTACAGCAAGCTGTATAAAGTCTATCTGTTCGCTTTTTTCAAACTTTACAGTCTTTTCGTCAATACGTCCGAGTATGTTATTCATGTAATAATATGCATCTTCAAGAGAAAATGTATAGTACATATTTCTGATTTTGAGAAGATATTCATTTTTATATTCCTTATCGAACCAGAATTCATCCTGTACATCTATAGTTCTTTCTGTATCAAGTCTGCCCCATTCAAGCTGGAGATCCTGATTTGAAACGGATTGGAGAAGATCGTTCCACACCTGTTTTTTATAATCGGTTATTATAAATTCGTCATTGTACATCAGTATAGCATGTATGTTTATTGACTGATCGACTATAGCTCTGAGAAGTTTTATTGTACTGTACGGTGCAAGATGGAGTTTTGAAATTATAAGTATAAGGCTGTGTTCTTTTGAGATGTATTCAAGTATGCTGAGTATATTCTGCATCATTCTGTATGCCTCAAACTGTATTTCAAAATACAGGACATCTTCTTTGCGGGAGCAGAAATCATCACGGATAAAACCGGCGAGTGTTTCGATATGCATAGAATACACATTGCATTTTCTGAGAAAATCCTCAACGGTCATAACATCACTGTAATATGTGTTATAGCACTGACGTATCCACTGCAAAAAGGGCGCATAAGAGCTGTGCATATCGTGCATTGCATATTCGTGATACAGAAAGATCTTGTCGTCCGTTTTATCGACCTTTGCAAGTATCTCGTCTCTGGTTATATCAAGTGTGTTGTAGTGCTTGATAAAGATAAGGTTCCTGTTTTGTTTTTCGACATATGAAGCGACAACGCTCTGAACATAAGTTTTAAAATCCATACAATCATCCCGGTCAAAGATTTATTATATTGTTATAATTATACCATGTTTCCGGCAAATTTCAATATAATTTACTTCACTTATAATAACATAATTATTGAAAAAATCGCCGATATGTTATATTATATAGTAAAGGAGTGATACATAAATGCTTTCAAAGAAAAATGCTGTAATATCTCTTGCAATAAACATTTTCATAACGATAGCTACTATAGTTGTAGTTATATCATACTTCTGCGGTAATGACGGCGAATACCATATACCGCCGCTGTTCCGGTTTAACCTGTTTACTACCGATTCAAACATACTGTGTATGCTTACGGCTCTGATAATGGCTTGCTTCGAGATAAGGTTTCTTAAAACGGGGAAAGCAATACCCAAGCTTGCTGTTATACTGAAATTTATCGGCAGTACGGCAGTTGCACTTACATTTGTTGTTGTAGTACTGTTCTTAGGACCGTCAACGGACTTTATCGGAATGGTGTTTGGCGGAACATCGGTGTATATGCACTTTGCAGGACCGCTGCTGGCATTCATTTCATTCTGTTTCACGGAAAGGATATGTCATATAGAAAAGAAATTCCTTATCCCGTCTGTCATACCTACCGCTCTGTATGGAATGCTTTATGTCACAATGGTAATTTTCATCGGTGAAAAAAACGGCGGCTGGTATGATTTTTACGGCTTTAATATCGGCGGTTTCTGGTATCTTTCATGCATGGTGATAATACTTGCAACTCTCGGTCTTGCGGCTTTGCTCCGTATTATACATAATAAAAATATCAAAAGTCAATAATGAAAAAACAATCTCCCCATATTTCCGAAAGTATGGGGAGATGCTCTTATATGTGCGTGTTTATAAGTTTATTCAGTTGTGCTTTGACTTTTTTCTGAAAAGTACTGCTGCGGCTGCAATGAATGAAGATATGAGAGATACGAAAAGTACTGTGCTCATGCCGCTGTCACCTGTTTCTATAAAATCTCTTTTGTCAGGCTGAGGCGGAAGTGAAGGCATTGTATCGGAATGTTCTTCGGGTTTGCTTTCTTCGGAAGGCTTGGAGATTTCCTGTGACGGTTCACTGCTCTGCTTTGAAGGCTGTGAGCTTTCCTGTGAAGGTTCGGAAGATTCCTGTGAGGGTTCTTTCTTGGGAATGATAACAGAAGATGCATCTGTTATTTCAAAAAGTCCTGCTGCGTCGCTGAACATCTTTTTACAGTCGTCACATGTATAGTATTCGATGTTGCCTTCAGTTGTTTCTGTAGGATCGACTGCTGCGACAGTTTTTATGGTATGGTTATGACCTGTGGGTGTTTCCTCTATCTGTTCCATAAGACCTGCCATCCAATAATTCGCAACGTACAGAGCCATTCCTGGATTGCCCGTTACACATTTGCTGTTTGTTGCTTCGCTTATCTGTGAGCCTTTTCCGTCATTGAATATGATATAGACATTGTCACAGCCGTCAAACTTATCAGGCAGACTGTAGCCGTAATACTCGATGCCGCCGTTATAAGGCTTTTCGCCGGGATATGCTGCATTTTCTATAAGACCGTCATCCGTTTTTGCATAAGCGTAAATATATACATCGTCCCAGCCTGTCATGCTGTTATCAAATATGAGTATGTTCGGCATAAGATCTTCCGTTGAAGGTGCGGGAACGAAAGCATATTCAAATGCTGATGATATGGTTTTATCGTTAATTGTTGTTCCGGTGAGTTCAAGAGTGATTATAGAATTATAAATGCAGTCCTCGCCTACGGTTATAACATCACCGTCTGCAAAGTCTTTGGTCATTTCCTTGACTTCGTTGTTCTTGTCGGTATAAGTGAGCTTGTATGAAGCAGACTTCATTGAGGGTGCATAGAGCTTTATATCGGTTTTTTCATGGAGTGTTGTAAGACCGTCTGTGAGCTTGCCGGCAGCCTCGGCATACAGTGAACCTGCAACAGATGAACCGTATATAACGGCAATACCGCTTTCGCCTACAGTACCCTTGATAGTATCGTTTGTAACAACGAATGTATTTCCTGATACTTCATCAATATATGTTCCGGGAACGGCATATCCGCCTGCGTTTACGACTTCTACTTCTCCGCTGCCTGAACCGCATACTATAACTGCACCTCCGTTTTCTCTTGTTACTACCTGACAGTTATCGCTTACTGCTGTACAGTCCTTTTTGCCTGTCATAGCATTATGGAAGTGGTTAACTGCACTTATTTCCGGACTTTCAAAATGGCTGCTGCCTTTATGGCAATTTGTTATCATGTAGTCTTCCTTTTCACTCGGACGTGAAAAATAGAGTGAAGATGAGCCTTCTCTTGCAGTAACGACTGCATAGGCACGGTCTACAAGATTCTGGTCGATGTACTTGGTACATTCATCCCCGAAAGATTCAACGTCATTTGCGTATGTATCATGGCTTTCGCCCCAGAATATAAACTTGTCTGCACTCATACCTTTATCGGTATAACCGCAGCTGCACTCTGCTGCTTCACCTTTTCGGAAGCCTGCAAGAAGCTCATAACCGTATTTGTTGTCTGTAACGGACATATAGTCTGTATATTCCTTCATAAGCTCAAAAGCCTTGTCCTTGTTCTGTTCACCGTCAACAGGACCGTTGAGTATTTCACCGTAATGATAGAGGTTATTATTGGTTACAGTCGGCCAGAATGTATCACCCTCGCTCGGAAGTGCGATATGCTTTGCAGAGTCCCAGCGTATGCCGTCAACACCTAAGCTTTCAAGATCAGCAAGGTAATCAACTACAGCTTTCTGTACATCCTCGTTTTCGGTGCAGAGGTCGTTCAGACCGCCCGAATCATACTGTGTTACCTGATACCTGTCTGAATAATCCAGTACCGGACCGTTGTTGTGCCAGTATTTGTTATCAAAGAACTGATCGGTAGGCCTTGTGACACCACGTAAGTTATGGTTTGCCACAACATCCATGATTATCTTTATACCGTATTTATCTGCTTCACTGCAAAGCTCTGCCAGAGAATCTCTTGTATATCCCGAAGGCATTTCGGAATCCATGACCTTAAAGCCGACAGGATTATATACATAAGACCATGTCATAATATACGGATCTGTAACTGCCAGTGCACACCACTGTACGGAAGTTACCTGAATAGAGGTAAAGCCGGCAGCAGCTATTTTAGGCAGCTCCTTTGTTATATCTGCATAAGGCCAGCAAAAGCAGTGCAGTATTGTACCGTCCTGACAGTTTTCTGCAAGCTGTTGGGGATTTACATCAGGCGTTTCAGCCTTTGCATTTACACAAGGTATTCCTGCAGCAGCTGAAATACACAGTGCGGCTGTAAGGCAGATACCAAGTGATTTTTTTAGAAAACGGCTGTTTCTGCGGAATTTCATAAATTCTCTCTCCTGTTCATTATAATTTTGGATGTGCTATTTTTAATTATCTTATATAATAACAAAAAAATATGCATTTGTCTACAAAAATTATCATATAGTTTGAAATTTATATACGGATTGACTTTTATTATGTGATTTGATATGATATTATATTATTAATATATTTAGTAATAAAAATCGTGTGAAAACAAGTTGTTTTTCTAAGGTGATAAAAATGTATGATAATATAATGAGCGTGTCTGATATTGTATGCACAGGATGTTCTGCGTGTATGAATGTCTGTCCTGTTGATGCAATAAAAATGCAATATAATGAAGAAGGTTTTCTTATGCCGTTTGCCGATGATGCTAAATGTATCGGCTGCGGTGAATGCAATAAAAAATGTCCTGTTTTGCATACACGCTATGACAATGAAGCAGCTCCAAAAATATTTGCTGCTATGGCGGAAGATGATATACGTTTAAAAAGCTCGTCCGGCGGATTATTTACTCTTCTTGCTGAAGAAATACTTGATCAGGGAGGGCTTGTCTGCGGTGCTGCATTTGATGATAAATTCAGGCTTTCACATGTGATAATTGATTCAAAATCAGAAATGGAGCCTCTTAAACAATCCAAGTACGCACAGAGCAATATAGACTATATATACCGTAAAATAAAAAAATTACTTGACAGCGGCAAAAAGGTGCTTTTTACAGGGACCCCCTGTCAGATTGCAGGGTTGAAATCATATATAGGCAGTGATTATAATAATCTTTATGCTGTCGATATTCTTTGTCACGGTGTTCCGTCAGATATTGTTCTAAGAAAGTATATTGATGAGGTGTCCGTTAAGCATACCGGCAGAAAATCTGCCCTGAAGGACATACAATTCAGAAACAAGGAATTCGGCTGGACTTGCAAAACAATATACCTTGAATTTGAAGGCTGTGATAAGCCTTATGTCAATAGCAAAGAAGACGGAGATATGTTTCAATATATGTTTCAGAACAGCCTGATACTCAGAAAAAGCTGCTCAGATTGCAGATTTGCAGTGTATCCGCGGCAGGGTGATATTTCAATAGGAGATTTCTGGGGGATAACTGCTATTAACAGAAGCATGAATGATAAAAAAGGAACATCTATAGTTTTTATAAACAACGATAAAGGAAAGGAACTTTTCTTAAGTATATGTGATGTTTTAAAGAAATTCAAGGAGATAAATATTCATCATGAGATTATAAGAAACCGCATAAAAGCAAAGCAGGATGTAAGTGAACACAGAGATGATTTCCTGAAAACAGTCAGGACAAAAACTCTTGAAGAGACTATAGACTCAATAAAGAAAGAGTATGAATGCTGCGATGAAGACGATGAGGAAGAGTAAGTGATATCCATATTTTATTAGAGCATGTTCGCATAAATGATTGAGAAAAATATGAAAAAGCATTAAAATGAG
>JBGVAQ010000411.1:0-6001 GCA_045224775.1 Acutalibacteraceae bacterium
GTCGCAATCCACATGCCCCGTAGGGGACGAAAAACGGATGATATCCCCGATTTATCAGGAATATCATCCGTTGTATTATGTAAATGAAAATGTCAGAATAAAAAAGCCTTCCGGTCATTTTTCCACGACCGAAAGGCTTTTTCTGTTTCTGTATGCGTCTATCTCAAAGCAGCAGCCGCTGCCTGCCCATGTAACTATTTTGTATGTGTCGTTTTCAAGCGTGAGAATGTTTGAGCCTACACCGTCACCGAGAAAACATTCAAGTACACCGTTTATTTTCTTTACCGAGGGAACAAATACTTTACCGTTCTTTTTGCGTATAAAGCCGAGCCTTTCAAAAAAACGTTTTATATCCTCTGCTGAAAAGCTTGTTATACCGTAGTACTGAAATACCTCGACGGAGCTTTTTATAAGCGTAAAGCTTACAACATCGGAATAATCGACCATAGTATCAGGTGATTTATAGAGATATTCAACCTCGTCAAAGTTTATCTTGTCTGTCAGTTCAGCCATTATTTCAGTCCTTTCAGGGCTTCGGCTATCATGTCGGGTTCGCCTATAACGCCGGCAAGCACAATAGAGTAGAGCCGCTGAGGATTTTTGTGGAACGTGTTCTTGACTGCGTTTGCTTCTGCGATATCGGGAACGAACAGCGTAAGCGACATAAGATCTCTCATACCGTCTGTTATGCGGAATGTGACATTATATCCGCCGCCCTCGGCTTTTTGTATCGTCACAGGATTTTCCTGCTCGACCTTTCTCCTTTCCATAAGGCTGAGTATAGAACGTACAGCCTTTTGTCTTACCGACAGCGAAAGACTTGTGTTCAGCTGATGAGAAACTAACTTTCCGTTTTTGGTTATTTTCAGATGATCGTTTTTTTCACCCGTGTATTCAATATTGCCTGCCTCGATAAGATCGGAAATTGCCGCTATGGTTTCAAAGTAGTTTGCAAGCGCATTTTCCTGTATTATCTCTACAAGATCGTCTTTAAGAAAAGGCTTTTTGATACTGTCAAGCATAAAACAGATAAGTATGCCGATATCCTCTCTGTTTCTCAGACCGCCCGGCACAATGCCGTCTGTAAATACATCATATTCCATATCCAGACCTCCGATCATGTATATTAAACATTATAACATAAATTTAATAAAAAACAACAGCATTTTTTTTAGTATTTATGTAAAAAAACGAAATAATAATTGCATTTATCGTTATATTATATTACAATATATATATATCAATAAAAATATGGAGATGGTCACAATGTATAAAAACTATATCTTTGATCTTTACGGCACACTTGTTGATATAAACACAAATGAGTATAAGAGAAGTTTGTGGAAGAATATGTCTGTGATATATTCAATGAACGGTGCAGTATATAAGCCCACCGAACTCAGAAAAAAGTTTGACGAATATCTGAAAGAGCAGATAGCAGGTCTGCCGAAAGAAAAGTACACGACAAATCCCGAACCGCAGATAGAGTATGTTTTTCAGAAGCTGTTTACAGCAAAAGGCGTTGACTGTGACATGGAGATGGCTGTTCTCACCGGAAAGACATTCAGGGCACTTTCACTTACATATGTAAAGCTGTATGACGGAGTAAAGGAGCTTTTTGATGCGATAAGATCACACGGCGGAAAGGCTTATCTGCTTTCAAATGCACAGCGTATCTTTACCGAGCCTGAAATGAGAATGCTTGGTATATACGATATGTTTGATGATGTAATGATATCCTCAGACGAGGGATGTGCAAAGCCTGATATAATGTTCTATAAAAAGATACTTGAAAAGCACGGTCTTAAAGCTGAGGAATCCATAATGATAGGAAATGACTGCACGACAGATATAAAAGGCTCATACGAAGCAGGTCTTGACTCGCTCTATCTTCATACAAACATCTCACCGGAAGTAAAGGGTGAACTGCTTGCAAAATATGTTATAATGAGCGGAAGTCTTGAAGAAGCAAGAAAGGCACTTTTTCCTGATACCTGATTATCTGTTATGAGTTTCATTCAGCAATAACTGTTATTTTTCAGAAAGGGATGTTTTACGTTGAAGATCGTAATAGTAGGCTGCGGAAAGATAGGTTCGGAGATAGTAAAAAGTCTTACCGAGGAAGAACATATAGTTACCGCAATAGACAATGACCAGTCAGTTATAGATGAATTGTCGAATATTTACGATGTAATGGGTGTTTGCGGAAACGGTACGGATTGTGATGTGCTTACGGAAGCCGGCGTTAAAGATGCGGAAATGTTTATTGCTGCAACGTCTACAGATGAACTTAATATGCTGAGCTGCTATCTTGCAAAGAAAATGGGCGCAAAGCATACTATCGCAAGAATAAGAAACCCCGAATATACTCTTAAAAGTCTGGGCTTTCTCCGTCAGCAGTTAGGACTTTCACTTGTCATAAATCCCGAAATGCTTGCGGCACTGGAAATGTTCAATGTACTGAAACTGCCGTCAGCGGTCAAGATAGAAACATTTTCCGTGAGAAATTTTGAGATAATCGAGCTTATACTTAAAGAAGGCTCTCAGCTTACAGGCGTAAAGCTCTATGAGCTGAGAAATAAATTCAAGGCAAAATTCCTTATATGTGTTGTAAGACGTGGCGACAAGGTATATATTCCTGACGGTAACTTTGTACTCAATGCCGGTGATAAGATAGGTCTTACAGCCGAGCTTTCAGAGATACAGAAACTCATGCGTTCACTCGGTATAGACAAAAAGCAGGCTAAAAGCATAATGATACTCGGAGGAGGAAGAATAAGCTTCTATCTTTCAAAAATGCTTATAGCGGCAGGAAACAGCGTAAAAATAATAGAACGTGACAATGATAAGTGTACTGAGCTTTCCGATGCACTTGACAAGGCTATGATAATACACGGTGACGGCGCACAGCAGGAGCTTTTGCTTGAAGAGGGTATCGAGTCAACAGATGCGTTTGTTTCACTTACGGGAATGGACGAGGAAAATATACTCATTTCCATTTTTGCATCTGCGCAGGGAGTTCCTACAGTAATAACCAAGGTCAACAGAAACGAGCTTGCGGATATGGCATCAAAACTCGGACTCGACTGCGTTATCTCACCGAAGGAGATAGTTTCCGATGTGCTTGTACAGTATGCAAGAGCACTTGAAAATTCAAGGGGCAGTAATGTAGAAACACTTTATAACATTATGGACGGTATGGCAGAGGTGCTGGAATTCAACGTAAAATCAGACTTCGGATATACCGGAATAAAGCTGAAAGATCTCAAACTGAAGCCAAATATACTTGTTGCAGGTATTATCAGGGACAGAAAGCCTATTATCCCGACAGGTGATGATACTATAAAAGCTAATGACAAGGTGATAATACTTGCCGCAGATCAGAGGCTTAACGATCTTTCGGATATCATAAAGTAAAGAAAGGTATTGTACAATGAATCGCAGAATGATTTTTTACATGGTCGGAAATATTGTAAAGCTTGAAGCACTTATGCTGATACTGCCGCTTATAGTTTCGGTATGCTATAACGAGGTGAATTGTATAAATGCATTTTCAGTTAGTATTATAGCGGCTGCGGCTGTTGGCTTTTTGATGACTATCATTTTTAATCCGAAGGATAACAAGGTAATATATGCCCGTGAGGGATTTGTAATAGTAACGCTGGCATGGATATTCCTTTCACTTATAGGTGCACTGCCTTTTATGATTACACAGGAGATACCTAACTTTTTTGATGCTGTATTTGAAACCGTCAGTGGATTTACAACAACCGGAGCATCAATACTTTCCAATGTTGAAGCCATGAGCAGAGGAACTCTTTTCTGGAGAAGCTTTACACACTGGTTAGGCGGTATGGGAGTGCTTGTGCTTATCATGGCGATAATCCCGACAGATTCAGGCAGAGCCATACATATTCTCCGTGCAGAGATGGCAGGCCCCGTTATAGGAAAGCTTGTTCCGAAAATAAAGGATACCGCAAAGATACTCTATATAATCTATTTTTCACTTACAGTATTGGAAATGGTATTCCTTCTTTTCGGCGGTATGACGCTTTTTGAAAGTGCAGTTCATGCCCTCGGTACAGCAGGAACAGGCGGCTTCGGTATAAAGGCTGACTCAATAGCAAGCTATAACCCGTATTTACAGTGGGTAATAACTATATTCATGCTTATCTTTGGTGTTAATTTCAACCTTTTTTATCTTCTTATCATAAGAAAATTCAA
Source organism: Acutalibacteraceae bacterium (assembly GCA_045224775.1). Classification (GTDB taxonomy): domain Bacteria; phylum Bacillota; class Clostridia; order Oscillospirales; family Acutalibacteraceae; genus UBA1213. The sequence goes on from JBGVAQ010000411.1 coordinate 4,225, forward strand.
GCCTGTATTTACTAACCGTGAATTATGGGTATATGGCGGCATAGTTCTGTGCTCGGCAGGAATTATCACCGTGAGCATATATCCGTTATACAATAACATTTCCGACTCTATAAGACATTCTTTCTTTCAGGTAGCGTCTATAGTATCAACAACAGGATATTCAAGTGTTGATTTCGACCTATGGCCCGACCTTGCACGCAACCTGATATTTATACTGTTTTTCTTTGGCGGCTGTGCAGGCTCTACTGCGGGCGGTCTGAAAATATCAAGAATAATCATACTTTTCAAATCCATAGTAAAGGATATAAGGCGTCTTCTTCATCCCCGTTCTGTAGCTTCTGTTAAATTAGAGGGCAAGCCGCTTGATAACAATGTTCTTTACGGCGTTACAACATATTTTGCTATATATATAGTTATGATAGCCGTTACATTTATGATGCTTTCATTCGAGCCGAACTTTAATTTTGAAGCCAATATTACAGCATCGGTTTCATGCTGTAACAATGTAGGTCCGGGACTCGGACTTGTTGGTCCTATGGCAGGCTACGGCGGATATTCAAACTTCTCCAAGCTTATACTTACATTTGCTATGCTGCTTGGCAGACTGGAGATATATCCCGTACTTCTTGCTTTTTATCCGAAAACATGGGCAAAAAAATAATCGGCATATGCCGGTATAAAGGAAAAAATATTTATGAGTAAACTTACAGATATAAACTATGTTAAAGCCGTTCTTGCAAAGCACGGCTTTACATTTTCAAAGGCTCTCGGTCAGAATTTTCTTATAAATCCGAGTGTCTGTCCGAAGATGGCAGAGCTTTGCGGAGCAGATAAAAATACGGGAGTTATAGAGGTAGGTCCCGGCGCAGGAGTGCTGACAAACGAGCTTGCAAATGTTGCCGGAAAGGTAGCGGCTATTGAGCTTGACAAGCGTTTGCTTCCCGTTCTTGAAGAAACGCTTGGTGAGCATGATAATGTAAAGGTCATAAACGGAGATGTTATGAAGCTTGATTTGCACGAGCTTATAAAAGAAGAATTCGGCGGCGGTAAAGTCGTTGTGTGTGCGAATCTGCCTTATTATATAACCTCGCCTGTAATCATGCGCATACTTGAAGAAAGACTTCCCATAGAAGCACTTACAGTCATGGTGCAGAAGGAAGCTGCCGACAGGATATGTGCAGAGCCGGGTACAAGAGCATCAGGCGCTATAAGTGCGGCTGTGCATTATTACAGTGAGCCTGAATTTTTGTTCAAGGTATCGGCAGGCAGTTTTATGCCTGCACCGAAGGTCGATTCGGCTGTAATAAAACTGAATATATTAAAAGAGCCGCCCGTAAAGGCGGCTGATGAAAAGCTTTTTTTTAAAGTAGTAAGAGCGTCATTCCTTCAAAGAAGAAAAACACTGTCCAATTCTCTCAGCTCAGGCTTGTCTGTACCTAAAGCGGAGATATCCGCAATACTTGCCGAAGCCGGTATAACGCCTACCGCAAGAGCAGAGGAAATGACTATGCAGCAGTTTGCGGATATAACAGCGGCATATTCCGGAAGGTTTAATATTTAGCAGGAGCTTTTGTCTTTTTGCCAAATATCATCTGTTCGAGAATATACGATGTTATTGCAAAGAGTATGCCGAATATTGCACCGAATAATACATCTGTCGGGAAGTGTACATATGCGTACATTCTTGAAAGTCCCATTATTATTGCAAATATATATGCAAGAATACCGAGCCATTTATTATAGATAAATATTATCGTTGCGGCACCGAATGCATATA
>JBGVAQ010000412.1:0-3459 GCA_045224775.1 Acutalibacteraceae bacterium
ACCGGAAATAATACCGGTATAACGCACACAGCTCTACTCTGTACCTTTAATATATCATCATAATAAAGCTTTGTCAACACTTCATTATAATAAATCCATAAAAAATCAGCCGTTCACCTGTCTTTAAACAGGTGAACGGCTGACGAAGAATCATTTTTCTTCATTCTTTTTTTCAAATTTTGCTTTTATCTTTTCACTGCCGAAGAACAAAGCTATTGCAAGTCCGATAACAAAAACTATTGCCGAAACTGTAATGCTCACGGGAGTGAATACAAAATTGTTTGTAAAATTCGGATCCGCCTTTACAAGAGCCGCACTCTCAGCCTGAAATTTCATAAATATTACAAGCGGTGAGCCGAGCATAAGTCCTATTATTGCAAAGTATGTCATCTGCGGAAAACGCTTTATGCAGATATCTATGAGCTTTGCTCCGAAAACTATGCCTATAATAACGCCTATACCTACAGGGATAAGTGTTATACAGCTTTGCATGAAGTGCTTTGTAAGTCCGGATATAGCACCGATGACTGTTGAGTAAATACCGAATATCATAAGTATCATTGAACCGCTTACTCCCGGTATTATCATACACATAGCTGCAACTGTCGAGCTTAACAGCATATAGAACCATGTACCAACATTCATCTCCATCAATGCTCCTGCGGAATCCTTGCCCTCTGTATTGACAAAAGCAAGCACCGTCATTCCTGCAAGGAATATGACAAGCGGTATTACAGACCAGATTTTAAATTTAGTTTCCAGTGCCCTTTTGCATACCATAGGCAGACTGCCGAGTATAAGACCTATAAAGAAAAAGCATGTCGGAAGAGGCTGATTGTTTATAAGATACTTTATAAGCACCGAAAATGCAACTATACCTATTCCTGCTCCCAGAACTATCGGCACAAGAAAAGCCATGCTCTTTTTGAAATTCTTTCTTATGCCTGTGAACGAGTCTATCAGCTTATCATAGATATTCAGCATTACAGCCATAGTTCCGCCGCTTACTCCCGGAATTATATTGGCAACACCTATTATACAGCCGTAGACCATATTAAGTATTATGCCTGCATATTTTTTCAGCTTACCCATTTTTTCCTCCCTTTCAGTTCTGCTTCCTGACGATACTGTATTCATCGTCGTTTTTATAAAACGGACAGGAGTTCATGGTACCTGTAAGGAATTTTGCAAGCTCATCCTCGTCAAGTCCGACAAGACATTCATAGTATTCATAATATTCATTATATACATAATAGCTGCAGCTTTCACAGCAGGATGCTTCCGCCATTTATCTCCCCTCCCCAATGTTTTTCATATTAACATATTTTTTCGTAAATTTCAATAAATTTCAGTCCCGTATTTTTAACAGCTATTTCTGCATACACGGCAAAATTTATATAACATCATACAAACTCCACTTTTTTTGAAAAATTTTGAAAAAACCCTTGCTTTTTTTCCGAATAAATGATATTATAAGCTGTACGCAAGTGAAGGTAAAAGGGAGGTGTCGTCATGCCTAACATTAAGTCAGCAAAAAAGCGTGTAAAGGTTGCCGCTGCAAAAACAGCTGCTAACAAAATCGTTAAGAGCACACTTAAAACAAGCCTCAAAAAGGCTAATGCTGCTATCGAAACAAATGCTTCCGATAAGGAGCAGAGTGTTCGTGTTGCTATTAAAAAGATCGATCAGGCTGCAGCTAAGGGTATCCTGAAGAAGAATACTGCTTCAAGAAAGAAGTCATCTTTGGCTCGTAAGCTTAATGCTTCCGCATAATAAAGCCATTGACTCTTTCTGAGTCCCCTTTGTTGATATTGAGCTAAAGCAGAACACCGGTTCTGCTTTTTTTCATCCCTTTTTTCTCCATTTTATACAAAAATTTTTTCTTTACCTTGACTTTTTTAAAATAACATTATATAATGTAGTAAATCATCAAAACATTTCGGAGGAGGCTTTATTAATGAGTAAGAAATTTTTTGTAATATTTATATCCGTTGCAGGCGGTATAGCCGCTCTGACAGCCGCTTTGACAACTATTCTTATCATAAGGGAAAAGCAAAAAAGAGATGAGGAGGAGCTTGAGCACTATCTCGACAGCTCTATCCAGTAATTTTTGATTTTTGACGACTGACCTTTTGTCAGTCGTTTTTTGTTATGTAAAGCTGCGACTGCCGCAGCTTTATTTTTTATGCTCAGACTTCTATTGAAACATTGTTTTTCCTGAACCAGTAATCAAGCTGGATTATATATGCAAGTATCTGCGGTGCTCTCATTAACTGACCATACCACGGTGATGATATTTTTTCCGGATGCTCAATTATATCTTCTACTCCCTGCCTGTCAAGTATATCATAAAGCGGTGAACTTCTGTCATTGAGTATCTCCCTCACCGCTTCTGCACAAAGCCTGAAGTACAAAGGATCGTGTGTCTTTGGATATGGACTTTTCTTTCTCTCGATTATGCTTTCAGGCAGAAGTCCCCTGAACGCTTCACGCACTATGCCCTTTTCTCTGCCGCCGTATGCCTTTATCGACCACGGAAGATTAAATGCATAATCAACTATCCTGTAATCACAGAACGGAACTCTCACTTCAAGACCGTTATACATCGACATCCTGTCTTTCCTGTCAAGAAGTGTCTGCATAAACCAGTAAAAATTCAGCGAGAACATTTCACGCATACGGGCATCAAGTCTGCTGTCTGTAGGCAGCTTTTCCGTATTCATGCATGTATCAAGATAACGCTGCTTTACATATTCCTCTCCCTTCGGCAAAAATCCGTTCTTTAATACCGAACGCCTTATATCAAGCGATCTCGACCACGGGAAACATTCCTCAAAAAGTATATTGCTGTTATGATACCACGGATATCCTCCGAAAAGCTCATCCGCACATTCTCCCGAAAGTGCAACGGTAAAGCTCTCTTTTATCTTTCCGCAGAACAGCAGAAGTGATGAATCAACATCCGTCATACCCGGAAGATCTCTTGCATCTACAGCCTGTTTCAGTGCATGGAACAAATCCCTGTTATCTATAACTACACTATGATGCTCAGAACCGATTGCCTCTGTCATTACACCTATAAATTCACTGTCGGGTGTAGGCTGGAAAAGACTTTTCTGAAAATACTTGTCATTATCTTTATAATCAACTGAATATGTGTCTATGGCTTTCAGACCGTTCCTTTTGTTGTACTCTGCCGCTGTATATGAAATTATACTCGAATCAAGTCCTCCGGAAAGAAAACAGCACAGCGGTACATCCGATACAAGCTGTCTTTCTACCGAGTCCGTTATAAGCTCCCTTACCTCTTTGATACTCTTATCCGTATCAGATATATGTTCGTGAGCAGTAAGCTTATAGTATCTTCTCCTGAAAAGCTTTCTGCCGTCATAAAATGCACATTCCCCCGGCAAAAGCTCACCTATGTTTTTATATACCCCCTGACCGAGTGTTCTTCCA
>JBGVAQ010000413.1:0-2990 GCA_045224775.1 Acutalibacteraceae bacterium
GGGAAGGAGGCTCTCACACCTCCTCCCTACTCTACTATCCTAAGTAAATTTCGCATATATAGTAATATCCATTTTTAGACACTATGGCTATTCCAACCTCTGAAAAAGATTCATTTATTCTGTTCGCATAGTTATCTGCCTGAAATCTCGCATGGATCTCTTGTGCTGATGCCTGAGTTGCTTTCCAGACATATTCTGATGCCCCTTTAGTCTGAATACCATATCTCTGAAGCAGCTCATTAAGACTGCCATACATAGGTGAATTGATATCTGAGTAATCATAGATAGCCATATCTGCGGCAATCAGACGTGCAAGCTTATAAGCCGTACCGGTATTTGTCATTTTCATCGTCGGAATACCATGCAGACTTCTTTCAGCATTCAGTTTGCCATATACTTCATTTGCAAGCTCATCATTATATACTACATTTTTGGACACTCTCGTAAGTTCATTATCTAATGTACTTTCGATTCTTGTTCTGTCTGGAGTTTTATTATCATTATTTCCTACTCTCACTCGACTTACTTCAGTCGGACCAACTTTCTTCGTAGCTATAAGGACTCCATCTCCATCATATGTCTTATATACTACAGTTTCGTAAGTGATAGTCCACCCACCTGCTGTCTCGGTTGTAGTATATGTATCGGTAGTCGTATAGTTTTGTTTCGGTTTGTCTGTACTTGTCTGATCATCCGGAATAACTACTACAACAGGACCAGAGCTTTGGCTACTCTCTGAACGGGAATTTTCCGGCATAGATACCTGACTGTTTTCAGGTACTTTGATTGTTGGTCTGCTTGTTTCCACCGGTTCAGGAACAGACATCTCCGTCTGTGATACATCCGGAACATAGATAGTCGAACTGGTTTCTTCTTGATTATCATCAGGTTTTTCTGCATCTATCCAAGAATAGCTGCCATCACTGTTTTGTACTCTTTCTTTATATCCTATCAGTACCCCATGTTCATCGTAAACAGCGTAGATGTTTCCCGACACCCTAACATAGTTTGACGGTATACCCTTGCTGTTATCCTCAGCCTTGACATCTATTATATTCCCGTTTGAATCACATTGAACAAATGTATATGTATCGTCATCATTTCTTATATACTTTACATATATTACATTCCCGTTTTCGTCAGTAACCTTATATACGTTCTCAAGCCCTTCAACAGGTTCATAGCCTTCTGGTATGTCAGGATTTACAGTCTCCCACTTCCATGATCCGTCAGCCTGCTTCGTCCTATGACGATAATGAAGTATTTTCCCATCCTCCCCTATTGCCATATAGAGTTCATCTTGCCCCGGCACCGGCACATAGTTTTCAGGTATTTCAGGGTCAATCGTCCAGTCATCAGATGCAACAGGTTTTTCATTGGGTTTTGTTGTCCACCACACCGTTTCTCCATTAACTGCTGCTGCATCCACTCTTATTTTCGGAGATTTATCCTTGAATATCCATGTACCTGTAAATACCAGAACCAATACCATTAGAATAATAACTGCTTTCTTCAAAATAATCACCTTCCCTGTTAAATAACTTCTACTATTATTATGCACGAAAAAAACAAAAAGAGCACCCGGTTAGAGGTGCCCTTGAAATGGATCATGTTTTTGAATGAAACTTATTGTTCCATTCGGCAACATTTTTTTGAATTTTTGCATCTGTTTTCATCATAAATGCCTGATAGGACTGATACATTCGTTCAAATCGGCTGTATCCGGTTGCAAATTCGTAGTAGAATACCTCAGATGATTTTAAGACTACTTTATCAAGCATCTTCAAATTGCCCTCGGTTTTGACAGTGCCTCTCAGGTTTATTATTTCTATACACCATGGCTTATCTCTTGACCCGTCAAACTCGACTTTTATAGAATAGAAAGTCTGATAACCTTCTTTATCCGCTTTTCCGATTGTTTTAATCGGGGTATTTATCAGCTCAACATATAATGCTGATTTTACAGATGAAGATGATGAACCTTCCAGCTTGCCGTCATCGTACAGGTCTATGCTATCTTGGATTTCCTTAATGAGTTTCTGGTTTGCAGGATATTCCTTTAATTTGGTCATTAAAAAATCTTTTTGTTCCATTAACTCACCTTTTCGGCCTTCCAATAATACCTGACGGTATGTCTGACCTTTAAACTTCTTCCCTATAGGAATTATTTGGTCAGCTACCGATGTATCTACAGTATCCTTAGAATTGTTAGATATTGCAGCCGACAGTATTTTCTGCATAGCGAGTTGTGTGGGAATTGTTTGTACCTGTCTCCACAGGGAGCTTATATCGCTCTCCTTTATATTTCCCGAGACAACATTTTTATCCTTTCCGAAGTGAATTATAGTCCACTTAAGTCTGGATAACGAGTTTTCGTCATTTTCTTTTCCTTCTTCCCTATACCACAATGCTTCTACTGCAAAAACTTTTTCTTTTGAGGCATCGCTAAATATTTCTGCCGGTGATTTTTCGTATGCCATAAAATTTACCTCCATTTATATCATTTTCGCTCTTGCTGCAAGTCTTTCTGCAAGAGATGTTTTTCTTATAGCTTTCTTTTCAGGATTGTCGGACAAAATTATTTGCGGCTCACATCTGCCATTAAACCAGTTCATACACAACTGACCGTAACAAGCTAAGGAACCGGTATCTTCTGTAGTAAACTCTGAGGCATCACTGCCGAAGTATATCAATGAGATGCCGTTACCGAAGATCTTGACAGCCGGAGTGGTTGTTCCCATAAACTGATGAGTCTTTCCATAACGTGGGCATATCTTGATATCTTCTACTCTTACTATCGGAATATCATTACCGGGTCCGTATGGTCCATAAGCTTCGATTTCATCTACGGTATCAGGAACTTCATCTGCTTTTATGGTAAAATCATAGTGTCCTACTTTTTCAGGAATTACTATTGACTTTTGCATAGCAGCTCTTACCTTATCCAGATTATCTTCTTTAAACGAAAGACCGGCAGCCATTTTATGACC
>JBGVAQ010000414.1:0-1940 GCA_045224775.1 Acutalibacteraceae bacterium
CTGGAGCCCATGACGCTTTCTCATAGACACCTTGCCGTCGATCATCACATCGTAGGCATTGTTGATTATCCTGTCGATGATCGCATCAGAAATAGGACTGTCATTATTCGGATCGGAGTTGATGCGATCATACCAGCCCTCAGTCTGATACTGAGTGCAGAAGATCATCGACCGCTCAATACGCGCTTCGATTATTTCAAGCAGATCATAGCTTTCGCTTGCTGTCAGTTTACGGATCAACCATTCATCAAGTATCAGCAGATCAACCTTCTTGTAATTTTTGATGACCTTGCTGAGTTCACCGTTGGTTCTAGCAATACTAAGCTCGTCAAGCAGCTCCGGCATACGGATATACCTGACGGATTTATATTTGCGGCAGACAGCATTCCCGAGAGCGCATGCAATGTAGGTCTTGCCGTTGCCGGATGCGCCTTTAAGAATGATATGTCTACCGTCATTTATATACTGACAGGTTGCAAAGCGCAGCATCTTAGCCTTGTCCAGATGCCTGTCCTCGATATATTCGATGCCTTCTATCGTTGCCGACGGAGCAGAAAAACGGGCATTGCGGATAAATCTCGTCAGCTTATTATCCTGCCTGCGGTTCCATTCGCAGTCGACGAGCAGAGCAAGTCTTTCTTCAAAACCGAGCTGACTGTAGCTGGCTTTATCCTCCATCTGACGTTCAAGCTCGGATGCAAAGGAATTCATCTTCTGCGGGCTTGCGTACTCTCGCAGGAACGATTGCTGTTCCGTAATACTCTGCCATCTCCCGATAGCTTTCGTTCAGCTGAGTTTCATAACAGGTGTTGGATGTGATCCCGGTCTTGAGGCTATCAGGCACAAGCAGCCTTGTTACTCCACCGAAATATTCATAAGCGTGGACATGCCACATCAGCCAGGTTTCCTGCTTCATATCATCGCAGGCTTCAACATAGAGATAGCAGCTGCACGGAAGCGCAGCAACAAAGAGGTAAGCCTTGTACTCCTCGCCGGTGATCGGGTCAAAGTAGGGAATTGTGCCGCCAGCCCAATCTACCTTCATTGCCTCTCCGGGCTTGTGTGTGATACGCATAGTCGCTTTCGTAACACGAGCCCAGCGACGGTACTTGTCTCCGAACTGGGTGCTCATGTAGGGCTTCTGACCGTTCGCATAGGCTTTTTTACAATACTCCTGCCAAAGCAGAGTGAGCGTCACACCCTTTTTTGAAAGCTCTGTGTGGATGTACTCATAGTTGATGACTGCATAAGGGATGGTGGTTGTCGTCTGCTTGTCGGAAAGTATTTCTTCCAAATCGGCATTGGTGATGTCCTCATCAAGCGGCCAAGTAATGTTTTTTTCTGACGCTTTTTCCAAGACATCCTTGACAGTGTTGCGTGAAGCCTTAGCACCGGTTGCAATACTTCTTTGACTGTAGCCGAGTGCATTGAGCCTTAAAATCTCCCGATAGTTTACCATATCAGGACCTCCTAATATCATTAGTCCCACTTTTCAGTGCGCAATTGATATTATATCGGATGTTGAAAAGTGTGGTCAAAGGAGCGGCAAGGTGCGGTTATTTTTCCGGCAGGGTGCGGTTAAAAGTCCGTGCACGTGCGGTTTTTGCGGCGGCATACACAGTTTCCGACCTCTTTTTCTTTGTTCTTTAACGCGGGAGTATTTGGCGGTTACGGTCAACTTTGAAAAGTAAGCGTCAAATAAACAGTGTATAGAAGTAAGCGTATAATATTCCCCGTCTACCCATCCTCAAAGAAAAAAGTGTATGATAAAGTATAATGAACTCCATAGAGCAGATAAGGTATATAAACAAGCTCTAAAAGGTCTGATAGAGTGAAGCGGAGTTGATGAAATCAAATCATACGGAGGCAGAAAAGTGGGTAAAGTAAGCAGAGAAATAAGGACAGTAAAAAGGCAGCTCATGCTTGAGGAATGGGAAAAG
>JBGVAQ010000415.1:0-1535 GCA_045224775.1 Acutalibacteraceae bacterium
ATCAGAAAAACTGCACTGCCTGAAAGGAACCCTCCTGCAAGTATCAACAGTGAATAGAAAAACGAAAATTTCAGGCAGTCGCTCCACTTGCAGCCGCAGAGAAAATATATCCCGTAGTTACGGAGCTGTCTTTTGGTGTTCATTGCGGCAGAGCAGATAAGCTCAGCAAGAACGATCGTAAAAACGCACAGGAGTATCGGAAGGAGCTTTATGTACTGTTCGTTGATGAAGGCAAGAGTATTTTCGTTGTACTCGGAAAGCAGAGAGATGTTCTTTGATATTCCCATGAGCTTTTCTTTGTTTCGCTGACGGACATCAGCGCTCGGTTCGGAATTGTAGAAACAAAAGCTGACTGTCATTGCAATATTATGAGGGTCTAACAAAGCTTCATCAGCCGAAGCGGATACAAAAAATCTGCATCCCTCATCCTTATCTGAAAGAAGTTCGTAGAAATTCATCACGCTGTTTTCCTCGCTTTTGCCCCTGATACTGTTTGTCAGAACAGGCGCATACTGACCGTTTCCGATGATACCAACGATCTTTATTTTGCAGGGCTTTTCGTTGATAGTTCCGTCTATTACGTTTCCTAAAGTCAGCCTTGTGTCATTGTTGTCGCCTGCCCTGTAAACAACGGCTTCTATCTCTCCGCTTGTGTTTTTTTCGGAAGAAGACCATCTGCCTTCCTCAAGGGGCAGAGTAAGTTTTTTAAAAATGCCATTGTCGATCGCTTCAATATGGCGTATAAAAGCATCGTCATCCGTCACAAGCTGTAAGCCGTAGTTGTTTATGACAGTAACATCACCCTCTAAGGAATCAAGTGTGTGTTTTATTTTCAGATCGGCGTCAAAGTTTCCCTGACCTCTGCCGATAAAAACAAATCCGTCCCGTGTGAGAATATCCTTGTACGGTTCGTAAAATGCAGAACGGCTGTTATACACGGCGATCGTCAGATTTCCGACAATGAGTATCGCCGCAAGTTCCAGCATGATGAGCGCATTAAAAAGAGGACTTTTTATCAGGGCATAAAACCCGAATTTCAGATACTTCATTACCGTCACCTCCTACGCATTTCTTTTCATATCGGTAATACTTGCTTTTGTTGACGGTATGATGGTGACCGCCATGATGAGCATTGGAAGCATCATGTAAGCGAATAAGACTATCAGGTAAACATTATCGGAATACAGTTCCCTGAATGACGGGTACATTTCCGCTATTCCTTTGAAGAAGCAATATCTGAAAAGCAGAAGTCCCGATACAGAAGTAACAGACATTGCCAGAAATATTTCAAGCATATATATCAGGTGAACCTTGATCCTTGAACACTCACACAGGCGCAGGATTGTCAGTAGCTTTTTCCTGTCCGAAAGAACAAAGCTGTAGAATTTCGCAATAGCAAGCAGAATTATTATCATCACACCAACAGAAATTACATACACCATCTGATTGACGGGAGTTTAACAGCTCCACCTCCCAAAACCACCCCGAAAGCCTGATTGCAGGCTGAATTTTTTGTCAATTTTTTTGTTTTTATA
>JBGVAQ010000416.1:0-3759 GCA_045224775.1 Acutalibacteraceae bacterium
TTAAAGTCCATGGTGCAGTTGGATAATGTGCCACCTCTTTCAAGATAGAACATTGAAAGAGTATGTGATGTTCCGGGTGCCCATGCATCCGTACCCCAATCGGGAATACCATAATCGTCTGCGTTTGCTGCTTTCAGTGATCTCTTTTGCGTATTTGAAGGAATTACGCTTCCTGTTGTAATTGTACCTTCTGCAAAGTTTATATTACCTGAAATGGCTTCATGAATTCCTCCGAGATCAAGGACAAGGTGGCCATCGATAAATACCCATACATCATCGTCACCGACAAAGTTGAAGACTGTTTCACGCTTTGTTCCGTCTTTACCTATTGTCATTCCGTCTTCAGTCATTACAAATTCAGTATCCATTGCTAAGCCAAAATGACAGTTAAGCGTTTCTTCATCTGCAAGGGCTGTATTAAGGTTATATTTATCTGCTGTACCCCAACGGCTTGTATCTGAGAAATCATTAAAAGGATAGAAACCTGCACCTTTCATACCCCAATTATCAAGACCAAGACCTGCGTTGTACATTTCTATCAGGTTCTGTTTTTCATTGAAGGACGCTGCATGAAGTGTGCTGTTATACGAATACATTCCGATGTTTTCGTCGTAAATGAATTCCATATTGGTTTTGTATGTCTTCTTAGTATTGCCGTTCTTATCAGTCTCTGATTCTGCTGTAAAGAGGTTTTCAAATGGTGTTGTATAGTTAAATACAGGGAGACCATTTTCATCAAGTTCTGCCTTTACTATGTTCGGATATGCTGTAATTCTCCACATGTTTACAGCTGCATCAGCAGTTTCATCAGGACGATAAAGGAATTTATACTCGCTATCCTGTTTTGTTATATCGAAATTTCCGAACGTTCCGAAATCATAGTCAATCAATGTTACAGGAAGAACTTTTGTTGTGGCTGTTTCTGATGTTTTTTCGACACTGTTTTTCTGAGCAATCCTCTTAAATGTAATACCTATTTCTTGTAACTGATTCTTTTCTATTGAGGATTGAGTTGAACCCTGATAAATAATATTATTGTTTACAGTTCTTAAGATCGATGAAGCAGGTTCAGAAGTAACATTATCAATATTAAAGGTATTATGATTTCTCATTGATATACTATATTCGATTTCAACATATCTGTCATCCGGAATGATCCAGATTACATCATCCTTATCCATATGGGCATGGAGTGTATATGTATATTCAGGAGACAGTCTATCATTATAGATGTTGTACCAGTCACCATCTTCATCATATTGTGTTTTCAGAGTGTTAACCCAGTCTGTATTGCTGTTGACATTCTTTGCATAAAAGATATTATCCTTTATAGTCCCAATAAGGGAAACAAATGTCACGTTATCGTCATAAATGGAAGTTGCAGTATCTTTGATATTCAGATCGATATTTATATATGGAAGTACGTTATCATCGGATCCAATAATATCAGAAGCCTTTATCATCAGACCATATGTATGATTCCAAGGAAACTCTCCAATATAATTTCCTTTTTCATCCTGAGCTCGGACAGTATGGAGATACATATTTTCATCTGAGATAGAGCTTGGTTCACCTGAATCTCTTCTCTTAATTGTAATAGTATCCATTTTATTGTCTTTAGAATTTACATTAAACGTTGGTGATGTAATTGCTCCGATACGGTTGTATTCTGTACCTGTATCCTCAAGAACCACGCTATACAAGAGATTATAGCCCTCTAATGTTTCGAACTTATTGGTAGTATTATTAAGCGTTCTTGTATTATAATATCCACCATACTGAATTGAATAGTCGAAATCATAATCAGCAGGGCCATAAGCAGGCTTAACGCTGTTGGTTGGATGGATACCGATTACAAGCGGCATCATACCGTCATATGAATAATGGTATGTTCCATTAATAATATTGATCCATGGATCTCCTTGCTCGAAATTATCTTCCAGCTTTACATTTTGCGTAAAAAACTTCAGGGGAATGCGGGTTGTTTGACCAATAGCACAAGTAACAAGTGTTTTGCCTGAATACTGCCACATATTTCTGCCAACCAGATAATATTCCTTGTCCTTATTGTAGAAATTATCCCATTTGCCATTTGAGATATTGTAAGGCATGCCGTTTTCTTCATCATTTGGAGCATGATATAATACATCTCCTCCCTGAGTGCGGAAATAAGGCATAAGCTCATCATTTATAGGCAAATAATAGTCCACAGCAAAGGATACTGTACCTGTCGGATGTTCTTCTGTAGGCTTAGGTGTAATGTTAATATACCCATTACTGCCTTCCTCAGCATCTACAGATAACAGCACCCCATAGTTGGGTAATCCATTTTCTCCATATACTTGATTATTTGTATCAATATTTACTTCAGTATTAAGTTTTATTGATACAGTATAATCATGTCTACCGGGAATTTCTTTTGCCTCATATAATCCTTTACCATCAAACGAATACTTTGTATTAGATTCTTTGATTTCTATCGTATACCGATCCGGATCACTAACACCAAACTTGTAGGTAAACGCATAATTGGGAATATAATCTGTCTCAGCAAGAGCACAAAAACCGTCAAACCAATCAGGTACTATTGAAATATCGGTTATTCTTTCATTCTGTCTCCAAGTATAGATTTCCCCATTTCCTCTTACATAATTATATTTTAACTCCTTTCCTCTGTTAGCCCCGGTACCGATATTTTGCGAGACTGATTCATAGTATTGATAAGAATCCGAAAGCCAACCATCTTCAGTGTCAAATCCATATACTTTAAGCCCCTGCATGTACCCTCCAAGTATATTGGATTTAGCATCGTCAGCATATCCATATGTAGGTGTACCTGTTACATAGTTTTCCGGAATTTCTGCATAAAAGTAGAAATCATCAGCGAGGGAAAAATCTTCGGGTAATTCTTCAAAATGAATGTTTACTCCCTTTGATGCCTTGCCATCTTTAATATCAATCTCCGGCTTTTTTGTGTATTTTTCTTGACCTTTACACTCAATAGTCCATACATCTAAAGGGTTACTAATGCTGTCAAGTGTGCCGGCACTTATAATATTATAACCACAAGGATAATCTTTCCCGTTTTCGTCAGTTACGGATTTTAAGTAATAGGTCTGCACATCTAACAAACCTATACTATATGTCAGCTTAAACCGCGAAGACATATCTTCTTCATGATAACCGTAATCGGAGATTGTCTGAGCATTTCCTTTATATACCGTCTTCAAAGGCTTTATCACGACGATTCGGTCATCATTTTCATTTGGAACAAATCCAACCTGCAGGATATTATTATAGTTATTGGAATCAGGATACGCAGCTACAATAGAACCATATAATTCATCGTCGCTGTTCTTTTTCGTAATTGATTCATCAATAACGTACTTGCCAAGAGCGGTGTCATATTTATAGATATCTGCTCTTAGCATGGCTGCTGCATCAATGTAATTATCCGGCTGTGTATTAAGGCTTTTATCAGAATCAGGATTGAACTTGATACCAAAACATATTGGCACTCCTTTTTCTAAGCCTTTCAGCTTAAGGATAATACCTTCGTTGGGCAATCCGTTTTCGTCTGCAAATACAGGAGTAATTGCAGATGAAGGGCTGTCCGGTTCAGCAGCACTTACCGACATTATCGGCATGACTGAGCTTGTCATTGCAGCAGCCATAACGATAGCACAAATTTTCCTCTTAGTTTTTGTTTTCACAGAAACCATCCTTTCTTGACTGTTTTTACTAATATTTTATACTTAG
>JBGVAQ010000417.1:0-2862 GCA_045224775.1 Acutalibacteraceae bacterium
GAAACTTATTGTAAAAGATCCACAGAATGTCAGTGCGATTGATAAGAAGCTAATAAGCTATGGAGAATCATTTTTTATTGCAGCCGAAACAGAAGGTCTAGTGGGTAAGGTTACTTGGTCGGTATATACGAAGAAATCAGATCAGAAAAACTATGTCAGATTATATAAGGATTCCAAGAAAACAGTATTTAAGGTAACACCGGCTAATCCGGGAACTTACACGATTCTGATAAGAGCTAAAGACAGTAAAAATACGGTAGTTCAAAAGACTTTTACTATAACTGTAAGAGAAGTGAAAAATACAAGTACAATTTCGGCAGATAATCCATGTATAGGAAAGAAAATCAATATTAACCTTTCTTATACAGGAGGTGATGGAATTGTCACAGGAGCAGTTTATGTAAGAAAACCGGGAGCAACTAAGGATGATAAGGTGTTTGAAAATAAATATAATCAAAAGACCGGATCAGAAATTGCAAGTTATATTCCAACTGACAAAGGAAAGTATGTTTTCAAGGTGAAAATATGGGATAATATGGGAAGAGAGAAGACGAAAACCTTTACTGTTAACGTTGCTGCAATTATTAACGACAGCTATTTGAGCAAGAGTAGAGTCAAGACCGGAAATACTGTATTTGTATACCTAAGAAAATATGGTGGTGCTGGGACAGTTACAGCTACTGCTTTTGTAAAAAAGGATGAAGAAAAGGACTCAAGAACGCTTATAAAGAATACAACTAATCCCGTAATTGCTTTTACCCCTGAAAAAAGAGGTAATTACATTATTACCGTCAAGTGTAAAGACAAGAGAAATAACATAGTAAGCAAGGATCTGACGTTAAAAGTAACCGGTATCAAGAATCAAAGCACGGTATCAGCAAGTACAGTTGGTTATGGAAAATCATTTGTGGTGTATAGTAAATACCAGGATGAATTTGGCAAAGTTACAACAAGTATATTTGTCAAGGAACCCGCAAGCAATAAGTATCAAGAAATAATCTTTAATTCGAAAAAGACAAATATCACTTTGACACCAAACAAAAAAGGAACATTCAAATACTTGGTTAAAGTCAAAGATGAAAAGGGCAATTATAGTTCAAAAGTATTTACGATCAATGTTCAGTAAAGAAAGAGCCTGTCGAAAAATAAACGGCAGGCTCCAACTAAGGAGGAATAATAATGGTACAAAAAGCGTACATATCAAAATTTTGGGAAAACTGTCATCCGATGTGTGAAGAACACAAGAAGGAAATGAAACTCAACTATCACGGTGATTATATTTGTGTTGAACCTGGCTGTACAAATGGTATTAGTATCTTTGATTACGAAAAGGTCTTGGATAAACTGATGCAAACAATAATAGAAGATGATGCCGAGGATATCATTTGCAACTATACAGGCAGAAAATTTAAAACAGGTAAATTGAAATTCACTGTTGAGAAACAGGATGGAGATGTCTTCTGGGTTTCTATACCCGAAAGGAGGTAGTTGATTTGAAAGTTATGGTAAACGGACTTATAGTAGAAGTCAATGATTTTGATATGCAACTTGCAAATGTGATGGTACAGCAGTATATAAATTCAATCAGGAATGCAGCAGAGGACAGTGGCAATCGAGCAATGTACGTTACGATGCTTCTTTCCATGTATTTGAATATAACCAGGATGATCAAAAATCTATCTAATGAAGATATGATCAAAGTAATGGAGAGAGCTAAAGGGTTGGTAGCTGTTGAGGATATTAAAGCATTGAAAATCGAATCTGAGTAACTTGAATGCAGGCTGTATGAGGTTTAACAGCCTGTTTTCCTTTTCTATCAAGCATACTATTTATAGCTGATATTTGGATTGTTAGGGAGCATGATGAATATTAGACTATTATAATTATGGAGGAATCATAATGGAAGTTATCAATTTCGAAAAAGCAACAAAAAATGTCAGATGCAGGTATTGCCAAATTGACGAAAACAGTCAGTGTCACGTAGACGGTTTTGAAGATCCTGAGGGGGATGTTCGGCTGACGATATGTGTTGGAGGTGGAGAAATGATTTTGGAACTCACAATAGGAGACAAAAAAGATCAAATTCTCGTAGAAGATGCTCATTTCTGCCCTTACTGTGGCAGAAGGATTAATTGAGGAGGTTGTATTATGATTAATACATTATCGATGCATGGAAAACATTCGTTTCGCTGGGGAGGAATCAGCGGAGACTATGAGTTAACTGCAAAAGATTGGCAGGAGCAATGGGAAGAATACGGTTCTCATCAATACAGTAATCCGTTTATGAAATGCAGCTGCTGCGGAAAAGTCTTTGATGATAAAGAGTATATCTATAGTGTACCTGTTTTTGTATCTGAAAACTGCAGTTTCAAGAATATCTGCAAAGAATGTGCCTATACAGCTCCGGAAACCATTGAAGCTGATGGGGTAGTATATACCAACGAGGCAAAAAGCATTATTGAAATCGATGCTGACGGGGTACTTCTCGATGTATATACTCCCGCTGAAGAGTATATGAAAAATCTTGGGTTCGATTTTTGTTTTGAAAGAGATATTACATCTTACAAGATGTCAGAGCTTGGAGAAAAGAGAGAAATTGTACTTAAAGCTCTTACTGAGCCTGAGTGTAGGAAAGCAGCGTTTCCTTATTTTGGTGCTCAGCAGTTTCTTAAGGAGTTGTCAGATTTTGCGAAATTCCGACCTGTTGATATCGTTATACATACATCTGAATATAACAGGTATTGTGTACCGATAAAAAAGCAGATTCTGCGGCAGCTGATTGGACCTTTGCCAATCAAGATCGATGTGTGTCTGGGTGACAAGAGGATGTATTCAAACTCAATTCTGCTTATTGAGGATTGC
>JBGVAQ010000418.1:0-3179 GCA_045224775.1 Acutalibacteraceae bacterium
CGTTGTCACACAGAACATTGACGGACTTCATCAGGCGGCAGGCAGCAAAAAAGTATATGAACTTCATGGTTCTGTACTCAGAAACTATTGCATGAAGTGTCATAAATTTTATGGTCTTGAAGCAATAACAGGTTCAAAAGACATACCTAAATGCACATGCGGAGGAATTATTAAACCTGATGTTGTACTTTACGAGGAAGGGCTTGATGAAGATACAGTGGAAAATGCTGTAACAGCAATAGCAACATGTGATCTTCTCATTATCGGCGGAACATCACTAAATGTATATCCTGCCGCAGGCTTTCTGAGATATTTCAGAGGAAATAAAATAGTCCTCATAAACAAATCGGAAACACCCTTCGATTCAAAGGCGGATATAATAATCCGTGATCCCATAGGACAAGTTTTTTCAGAAGACTAAAACAATGTACAATGTTCAATGTGCAATGTGCAATGTGCAAATAATAAAATTAAATGCATGGTGAGCTGCTATGAGCTGACCATGCATTTTTGCTTTAATATGAACGTCTGAAATTAAGAGATGCACCCTCTGTTTCACCAAGTCTCAATGTATCACCGTTAAGAGTATAGCTGTGAACTTCCGGCTCGGTATATTCATCAGGTGATGTATACATCTTTCCGTCCTTGAGATAGTACAGCCTTTTGAGCACCCTGTCGTTAGTGTTTATAATGAGTGTATTATCTTCATTGAAAGTATAGGTCTTGTTAGGAATATTTATTTCCTGCCATAATCCTATAATATTCTTGTCAACTGTTCCTTCACTTATATCAAATACTTTTCCTTTTGCAGCGGATGACTCTGAAGAAACTGTACCTGAAGAAGCCTTGCTCTCGGTCTTTGAAACAGCTGATACTACAGTACTTGCCTGTGATAAAGAATTGTTCGCATTGCCTGAACATGCTGCAAGTGATAAAGCAGCCATAAATGCAGTGATTACCACTGCTGTTCTTTTAAAAAATGATTTTCCTGCCATTTTTATGCATCTCCCTTTGTATTGATATTTAGCTTTACTCAAATATTATTATACATTATAACATATATCAGTAAACTTTCAAACATTTTTTATCTTGTAAAAAGCAGAACAGCGGCATTATCCGGCTAATGATAACGTTGCTGTTGTGCATAAGGGGATAATTAAGAAAAACGGTATTCTGCCGTAATTCCGAGTGTATTATAACATATATAATACATACTTCGGGTAGTCTTATTTCCATTTTATACCGTAAATATTGTATTCTTTCCGATTTTTCTTTATTAACGGGGCATATATTATTATATGCAAAGTTAATTAGCATACAGCACACGAGAGTGCGAATTTTCTTGTACATCAAAATAAAAATTAATAAAAAAATCGAATAAGGTATTGACAAGCGGGCAAGATAATGGTAAATTATAAATAGATTAGCACTCTTGATATTCGAGTGCTAACAGAAAGGTGGCTGACATGGAACCGTCCGAAAGAAAAATGAAAATTCTTGAAGCGGTTGTGGAAACATATATAAAGACAGGCGAGCCTGTAGGCTCTAAAGCCCTGTGCGATACGCTTGACTTCAATGTTTCATCGGCAACCGTAAGAAATGATATGGCAGAGCTTTCCGGATTGGGCTTGCTCGACCAGCTCCATACATCTTCAGGCAGAGTTCCTACAGATCTCGGCTACAGATTATATGTTGATGAGATTATGAAGCCTCGTGCGCTTACAAGACATGAACAATCGGCAATACTTGATTCTCTTGAGCTTTATGCCGACGCTCCCGAACATCTGCTTGAAAAAGCTGCAGATGTGCTATCAAAAATAACAGGCTTCGCAGCAGTCGCTGCAGCACCTTCGGGAGAACAGGCTTTTATAAAGCACATAAGATTCGTACAGACCGGCAGCAGAACAGCTATGGCTGTGCTGATAACTTCTCTCGGTACTGTCAAGACAAAGCTTTTCAGGTGCGATTTTGCACTTACACCCTCTATGATGTCGATGTTCGACAAATCCATGAACGAAAGACTGTCAGGTACGCCTGTAACGGCGATAACCCCTGCATTTATGCAGACTACGGCTGTTTCACTCGGTGAGATGTCAATGATGATGCCGAATGTACTGCTCGCAATACATGACGCTGCTAAAGAAGCTCTTGCAACAGGAGTTGCAATAAAAGGACAGTCAAACCTGTTCCTTATGCCCGAACTTTCTTCGGGAAACGGCAAAAAAGCCATGGAGCTTCTGAGCCATTACTCCGAGCTTTCAAAGCTTATAGATGCAGCCGACAACAAGTCGGGACTGCTTATAGGCAGCGAACTCCATGACACCGCACTGAACGGTCTGAGCATAGCCGTAACACACTATACGGCCTCTCCGCAGTGTTCCGGCACATTAGCACTGATAGGACCTGTGAGAATGAATTATCCTAAAATAATTTCCACACTTGAATATGTTGCAAAAGCAGTCGAAAGCCTGCTTGCAGATATGCTTGATGTGTAAACTTCTGAAAGGAGATATCATTATGCCGAAAAATAAAAATACTACCGATGAGGAAGAAATCATGAGTGAAGAAGAAAAGAACGAAGTAACAGATGTATCTGTTACAGACAGCGAAACAGATACTCTTAAAAAAGAGCTTGAATCACAAAAAGATCAGTTTCTGAGACTGGCTGCGGAATATGATAATTTCCGCAAACGCACAGAAAAAGAAAAAGCTTCAACATATGATAATGCCGTTGCGGCAACCGTAGAAGCCTTTCTCCCTGTTGCAGACAATTTTACACTTGCACTTGCATCAGAGGCTGAAGTATCAGATGAATTCAAAAAAGGTCTTGAGATGATACAGAAACAACTTGAAGCAGCCTTTGAAAAACTGAGAGTGACTTCATTCGGTGAAAGAGGCGAGGAATTTGATCCTAATCTGCATAACGCAGTTTCGAGAACAGATGATCCCGAGCTTCCCGAAGACCATATAACCGCTGTCTATCAGAAAGGTTATATGATAAGTGACAGAATTATCCGTCATGCAATGGTTCAGATATCAAACTGAGCCTTAACAATATAAAAATCAAAAACAATAAACATAAATATGGAGGTAATTTTTTATGGCAAAGACAATCGGTATCGATCTTGGTACAACTAACTCATGTGTAGCAGTAATAGAGGGCGCCGAGCCTGTAGTTA
>JBGVAQ010000419.1:0-1543 GCA_045224775.1 Acutalibacteraceae bacterium
AAAAGTGCAGCCGTGACAGCGAAAAATACTGCAAAAACAACTGCAAAGGTTGTTCAGTATTCCTTCAAGTTCGTTTATGAAGTAGCAGCACAGGCGGTAGCGATAGTTATAAATCCCATGTTTCTTTTCTTTGCGGCTATAGTTGTTATTGTAGTTATGCTTTTCGGCTTATTCATGCTGCTGAGAGGCGGTCAGAACAACAGCGAGGAGGCAATGACAACAGCCGAAGGACTTGTTGAAGTCGCTGACCAATATGATAAAGCTAAAGACTTTTTTAACAAGGCATTAGCTGACCGAAAACACGATTTTACGGGGATCGTTGATTCGGTATATTATAATAGCAGCGATCTTGCACACAGCCATCTTGTCTATGTTGAGAGAGTGAATGACCATCATATTTTTCCGAAATATTTTGCTAATGGTGACAATAAGAATAAGATCAAAAATATGTGGGATTATCAAATTGACGAAAAGGATATGATAGCCATAGCTTATGTTTGGCTTGAAATGAAAGAAAATACTGACAGAAAAACTTATCTTCAGATATACGATGTCAAGTATGACCAAGATACCTTTACAGACCTTGTACAAAAGTCTGCTCTCTTACCATATACCATTATTGACGGACAGGAATGTCCCGATCATAACTGTCAGAAAAGCACCGAACTCCTCAGAAAGGCAAATGATGCAGAAGAAAAGCGTAACCGAAGTGCGGATGCCTTTAATGAGTGGTATGCTCATGAATACTGGCATAACAGCACATGGAGCATTAACGACTGGTGGAATGCATACGGCTGGATGTATGACAGATATCCGTATTATGATAATGACGGAGAGGACTACGGACGATATCTCGGACAGAAGTACAATGATTTCAACAGAGATGCAATAGCAGCAAGAGATGAATATGAGCGTTCGGAGGTATGTGAGCATCATCACAGACTGCATAATATAGGGCTTGTTTTTCGGACTAAAGATGAGCTGATGAACGAACTTGGTTTTGACGAAACATATAAATACTGGGTCGAACTAACGGTGCAGGGATTCGAGGATAATCCCGATATCCCGTGATCTGGAGGATGAATATGAAAAATAAACATAAAGTTACTCACAAGGAAAGAGTAGCAATGGTCAAGGAGTATGCAGAAAATAACAAGCTGTACACCCTGATAGCTGTTATTCTATGCATATATATAGGTGCAAGTCTTATTTCAGGTAAGATACACAAAAGAAACAATGCAGAACAGCCTTCATCTTCGCAGAGCGAACAGGTTTCCGAGGATGAAGAAGCTGATACAAATGTCAATTCTGAAAACAAGAAAAAAGAACTTCCGAAGTGGCGGTTTTATTCTATAGATCTATGGATTCTGTTAGGCGGCGGAGGTTTTTGCATGATAAAAATCATGCAGGAAAAGCGCAGAGCAAAGGAGGAATTTAAATGAAGTATTTCAGTAAGGTTCATGCTCAGTCAGCACAGAATTATGAATCTACATTTTATATCGTATTTGACGAGGAAAACAGAGATCATAAACTGACAAAGGAA
>JBGVAQ010000420.1:0-14177 GCA_045224775.1 Acutalibacteraceae bacterium
ACTTGATGATAAAAGCGGTCATGCGCTTAATTTTTCCGATGTAGATCTTTCACAGCTTGTTTTACAGACAGCCCTGCCTTTTGAAAGCGTACTTTTCGAGATGGGCAAAACGTATAATGTCGAAGTACAGCCTGATATAAAAGTAAAGGCGGATGAAAGCTCTGTAAAACACGTTCTTACGATACTCATAGATAATGCCGTTAAATATTCGAAAGAAAACGGAGAAATATCCGTAAAGCTATATACACATTCCGGTAAGAAGATAATAGAGGTCTATAATACCGGAGAAGGAGTTCCCAAGGAGAAACTCAGTAAGATATTTGAGCGTTTTTACAGAGAGGACGAGGCAAGAAACAGGAAAACGGGCTACGGTCTCGGACTTGCTATTGCAAAGGCAAGTGTCGAGGCACACGGCGGAAAAATATCGGCAAAAGGAGAGTATGGAAGCTGGATATGCTTTACTGTAACACTTCCATGATGTATATGCAGATGCGGAAATATCCGTATCTGCATTTTTGTGGAAAAAAATCGGAAAAAAGCAACCTTTTCACGCTGTATTAGATATAGGTAAGGTTGACTTTAAGGGTATCGGGTTGTACAATAACTACTATAATATATATGTAAGGAGATATCATATGAAAAGACTGGGGCTGAATGATGAAGAAGTAAGTAAATCAAGGGAACTTTATGGAGATAATAGTCTTACTGAGCAGAAAAAGGAAGGCTTTTTTCATAAACTTCTTGAAAATTTCGGAGATCCGATGATAAAGATACTTATAGTTGCACTCTTGCTGAATACTATTTTTGTAATACTGCATTATACGTCAGGGATAGGAGATACAGAATGGTATGAAACAGTAGGCATAGCAGCGGCAGTACTTATAGCTGCTATAGTATCGGCGTTTTCTGAATATAAAAATGAAAATGCTTTCCGCAAATTGCAGCAGGAGGCTTCACAGATAAAATGTAAGGTGTACAGAAACGGTGATATAGTTGAGATACCGATAAAAGATATAGTAAAGGGTGATGCCGTTCTTTTGCAAAGCGGAGATAAGATACCTGCCGATGGGTACATAATAGATGGCAGCATAAATGCAGATCAGGCTGCACTCAATGGTGAGAGCAAGGAAATATTGAAAACAGCGGCAAAAGATAGCTATGAACCTGATAAAGCAGATCTGTTAGATGAATGCAGCGTGTTCAGAGGAGCTGTTGTTTGTTCCGGAAATGCTGTTATGCAGACTGAAACAGTCGGAGATAACTCAATGTACGGAAAGATAGCGAGTGAGCTTCAGACGGAGGACGATCGTCCTTCACCGCTTAAACTGAGGCTTACAAAACTTGCCAATGGTATAAGCAAGTTCGGATATATCGGAGGAGCGGCAATAGCTGTTGTATATCTTATACAGTCGATATTTTTCTGTCAGGGCGGAGCCGGAGCATATTTTTCAAACGCTGAACTTTGGGTAAATCTTTTTCAGGATATAGTAAAAGCTGTAATGTATGCTGTAATAATAATAGTAATGGCAGTTCCTGAGGGATTGCCTCTTATGATAGCTATAGTTTCCTCGATGAATATGAAAAAGATGCTGAATGATAATGTGCTTGTAAGAAGGGTAAACGGCATTGAAACGGCAGGCAGTCTTAATATACTTTTCAGCGATAAAACAGGAACGATAACAAAGGGAAAACTTGAAGCGGTAAATTTTCTTGATGGGTTCGGACATGAATCAAAAAGCATAGGCAGCATAAAACCTGCACTTGCAGATATACTGTGTACGGCTGTAAGATACAATACGGAATCTGTTATTTCGGATAAAGGAGGAAAAATAAAGATAATAGGAGGAAATCCTACAGAAAGAGCGGTATTTGCATTTGTTTCATCATTCGATGACAAACATCCGGACTTGAAAACAGTGAATACATTGCCGTTTGATTCTGCAAAGAAATACAGCGCCTCACAGGTCAGCGGAGATATTGAAGCTACATTTGTAAAAGGCGCACCTGAAATGATACTTGGTTCATGCAAGTATTGTTTTGACGGTGACGGGAATAAAGTTCCGTTTGACAGTAAGAAACTCAATGATAATATTGATAGGCTCGCCGAAAAAGCAATACGTGTGCTTGCAGTAGCTGTCTCGGATAAGGAACTTACAGAGTCGGGACTTCCTGAATGTGATATGACGCTTATAGGTGTTATAGGTATACGTGATGAGATACGTCCAGAGTCTGTTACAGCTATAGAGGAAGTACATCGTGCAGGTGTGCAGGTAGTAATGATAACAGGCGACAGAAAGGAAACAGCGGTAGCAATAGCAAAGGATGCAGGACTTCTGAAAAATGATGATGAGATAGTGCTTACTTCATCAGAACTTGCAAAAATGACAGATGATGAGATAAAGGATGTTATACCGAAAATACGTGTTATAGCGAGAGCATTGCCTTCGGATAAGAGCAGGCTTATAAGACTTTCACAGGAACTTGATCTGGTTGCAGGCATGACAGGTGACGGAGTGAACGATTCACCTGCATTGAAAAAAGCCGATGTTGGCTTTGCGATGGGCGGAGGTACAGAGGTAGCAAAGGAAGCCGGAGATATAGTGATACTTGACGATAATTTCAATTCAATAGTAAAAGCAATACTTTACGGAAGGACTATATTCAATAATATAAGGAAATTCATATCGTTCCAGCTTTCGATAAATCTTTCGGCAGTATTTGTTTCATTCGTTATGCCGCTTCTTCATCTTTCAAATCCGCTGTCTATAATACAGATACTTTGGGTAAATCTTGTAATGGACACGCTTGCAGCACTTGCATTCGGCGGAGAGCCGGCTCTTAAAAGATATATGCTTGAAAAGCCTAAGCGTCGTGATGAAAGCATTATAAGTAAAGAAATGAAGAACAGGCTTACGGTAAGTACTGTATGGATATTTGCAGTCAGTTTGTTTATATTGACATCCCAGCTAATACCGTCAAGTCCCGTATGGAATATTGTAAGGAATGATTCGGTAATAAAGGAAAATATGATTTTTTACCCGTATCTTTCGACATTTTATTTTACATTTTTTATTTTCACAGCTGTGTTCAATTCGCTGAATGTAAGAAGTGAAAAGCTTAATGTGTTTGAACATATAGGGGAGAATAAGAATTATTTTGTTATAATGTCGCTTATAGTGTTAATACAGGTAGGACTTGCAAGCGTTGGCGGCGAACTTATGTGCTGTTACGGATTGAATATAATCGAATGGATAGCTGTGGTACTGATGTCATCAACAATAATAATAGCAGACATTGTACGGAAGCTTTTAATGACGAAAAAAACGGAGCAGTCAGATAACTGACTGTTCCGAATATAAACGGTTATGTAAATTTCAAATAAAATTACTGTAATAAAAATAAATTTTAATTAATCGTCAACGTTTCTTATTGTTTAGAAGCATTGTTTTCAGCTGCAAGCTTTTTAGCAAGGTTCATAACTTCTTTTCTCTGTTTAGGAGTGAGGTTACGTGCAACAAACAGAAGTTCTACTTCATATTTTGTAGTTGCATGAGTGCGATACTTCTGAGTATCTTCATCTGTAGGACCACCCGATTGTATATCAGCAACAGCATCTTCAAGTTCATCTTCAACGCCCTGCAGAAGCTGGGTATAATTTATGTTGAATACTTTAGCGATCTTGATAAGAGTGCCGATGTCGGGTTTGGTTTTACCGGTCTCATAGTAAGTGTAGGTTGAACGTTCGATCTTCAAACGATCTGCAACCTGTTGCTGTGTGAGACCGCATTCATGTCTGTAAAACTTTAGCCAATAGGAAATCATACTGTACATTTTAATTACCCCCTGTAAATTAATTTGAATACAATAACCTTAAACTAATTATACATGATTTTTTGCATTTTGTCACTATTTTTTTGAAATGTAACTAATTTATTTAATATTATCTATGTTGCAGACAACAAAATTATGATTTAATCAAACGCTTTTGTGCATTAATAACAATGAAATTTGAAATAAATCACAAAACTGTTATTTTGCAATGTGATAAATTATTTCTTGAAATGTTTTTTTGATACTATAATGCTGTAAATGAAAAAAATTAACTGCAATAATCTTCAACAAGTCTTGTGAGAGTTTTTTTGTCGTTGGCGCGTATACCGCATTTTAGTAGTAATTTGTCAGCTTTTGGAAGGTCTTTCACGAGTGTTTTACTTACATATAAAGGTTTTTCTTCATTACTGTGAAAAATAGCAACATAATTGTTATATTCTTTTAGTACATAGAAACTCTTATCGTTGTTTTCGTGATGATTATCTTGTGTCTGGACAGAAGATATTTCTTTTGAAATATTTTCTGTGATAAGCGGATCAGCTTTTATTTCATTAGTATTTGTTTGTGACGTGATGATGATGCATAGAAGAAGTATCGTTCCTGTAATTATAAGAAGCTTTTTCATTTTACTTCACCTCGTTTATATTTTTGGTTGATTTTACGTAATTATGCACAAAATATTGAGTATTTTTTGGCAAAATATAGAATTGCAATTTAAGTTTTTAAATTCAAAAAAAAGTTATTCCATTTTTTTGAATTTATGGTATAATAGCATAGGTTACTTATAAAACTTAATACATAAGTTTTTTGTATGTATTAAGTTAAAAAAGGGTGATACCCTGTATCATAAAGAAGGAGGTTGGTCAAATTATGAGAAATACAGATATAAGTAAGTATAATGATGAGGCGACGCCTTCGGCGGCAGTATCGGCAGGCTCAGTTATAAAAGAGATCTTTTCAATAATCGGAAAGCTTTTTATGACGGTCTTTCTTGTTACTATGATAACGGGAATAGTATTGCTCTTGTCATTGGTATTTTACGTTGTAGATATCTCTAATGAACCGCTTAATATCAATCTTAGCAAAATGAAGCTGAGTCAGACGAGCTATATCCGTGTACTAAATGAAAATGACGAATGGGAAAATTATCGTGAGCTTTATTCGACAGAAAATCGTGTATGGGTAAGCTATAAGGATATTCCTAAACATATGATAGATGCTCAGATAGCCATAGAGGACAAGCGTTTCTATGAGCATGAGGGTGTAGATATGAAACGAACAGGCGGAGCTGTTATTGCCCTTGCAACAGGCGGAAGAGAATTCGGCGGCTCTACCATAACTCAGCAGTTAATAAAGAATATTACCGAAGATAATGAAGTAAGTATAACAAGAAAACTCAGAGAAATATTCCGTGCACTGAAGCTTGAAAAGGAATATTCCAAGGATGATATAATTGAAGCATATCTGAATATCGTCAATTACGGAAGCGGATGCCGTGGAGTACAGTCGGCAGCAAGACTTTATTTCAATAAGGATATCCAGAATTGTACAATAGCAGAATGTGCTGCAATAGCAGGTATAACTCAAAACCCCTATCTTTACGATCCGCTCAATTATCCGGAACAGAATAAAAAAAGACGTACTGTTGTCATTGATGAAATGTATGAGCAGAAAATGATAACCAAAGAAGAATACGAGCAGGCACTCAAAGACTCCGAAAATATGAAGTTTGTAGGATATGTTGTTGAGGAAGATGATGATACTAGCGACTGGAACTGGTACGATGACAGAGTATTCCGTGATGTCAGCCGGGATCTTTCAAAGCAGCTTAAAATATCCATAGACAAAGCCGAGGATATGATATATAACGAAGGTCTTTTCATTTATAGTGCTATGGATAAAAAAGCTCAGGAAATAGCCGAGAAAAAGGTAAGAGAATGGAAAACTCCGGAAGATCCTAAGCTTGATATAGGCTATATGATGATGGACTTTGAGGGAAGAGTACTTGCAACCGTAGGCGGCAGACAGGAAAAGGACGGACGTCTTCTCTGGGATAATGCTTCCCGTTCTTCACTGCAGCCCGGTTCAACAATAAAGCCTCTTGCGTCATTTGCTCCGGCAATTGATTCCAAAAAGATAAACTTTTCATCACTCGTTGATGACAGCCCCGTACCGTATTTCTACGGAGATGAATCCGGTCCTAAGAACTGGTACCAGACTTATTACGGCAAAATAACAGCTACAAGAGCACTTACAATATCATCAAATGCTGCAACACTCAGTGTATTGAATATGGTAGGCAAGGAAAACAGCTATAACTTCCTTACACAGTGCCTTAACTTCAAGCATCTTGATGAGGAAAATGATAAAGATAATATCGCAGGACTTGCACTCGGCGGCTTTACAGGCGGCGCAACAGTAGAAGAAATGACAGCAGCATATAATATCTTCTCAAATGGCGGATATTATTATGAGCCTTACACTTACTACTATGTAACCGATACTGACGGAAATGTTATTCTTGATAACCGTGACAGAGGAAAGCCTGATCAGATAATCTCTACTGAAACATCAACAATAATGAATAGAATGCTTTCTGATGTAGTTAATTCCGGTGAAGAAGCGCTTGGCTACAGAGCTAAGATAGACGGATGGGATATAATCGGAAAGACAGGTACTACCGATGCATCATTTGATAACTGGTTCGTAGGTGCTTCACCTTATGCAACGGCAGGAATATGGACAGGTCATAAAAAGCCGGCTGCCATAGCAGAAAAAGAACAGAATGCGGTTCATGTACTCTGGCATGATATAATGGAAGAATGGCTTAAAGGTAAGCCCAGCAAGACTTATACTCTTGGCGGCGAAGTAGAGCAGCATAACTATATAAAGAGTACAGGTCTTATTACGAATTATTCGGGTGGAGATAAGATAGCAACAGGTTATTATACGGCTGACAATATGCCGGGGTATGACTATAACGATCCTTATGCTAAACCAAAGCCCCAGCAAACAAGCAGAGACGAAAACAGCACCGATGACGATGATGACGATAATGACGATGACTGGAACGATAACTGGGACGATGACGATGATGACGATGATGAACCCGAAGAGAGTTCTGAAGACGAGAGCAGCGAGGAAGAGGAAAGCTCACAGCAGCCTGAGCCTGAACCTGAGCCTGAACCTGAGCCTGAACCTGAACCGGAACCTGAACCGGAACCAGAGCAGTCAGAGGAACCTCAGGCATCTGAAACACATGAGGAGTCTTCTCCGGCACCTCAGACATCATCTCAGCAGTAAGGAACATGATATTATTTTTTTCAGCATTATAATATAGTCAGAAATTAAAAATAAGGAGTTTTATAATATGGTACAATCAGCAGTAATGGGCTACGGCGTTGTTGGCTCAGGTGTAGTGGAGGTACTTTCTGAGCATAAAGAAAGTATTGCCAAACGCACCAAACAGGAGATCGGTATCAAGTATATACTTGATATCCGTGAATTTCCGGACAGTCCTTTCAAGGATAAGTTTACAAAATCCTTTGATGACATTCTTAATGATGAAGAAGTCAAGGTAGTTGCAGAGGTAATGGGAGGAGTTCATCCTGCATATGAATTTACAAAGCAGCTTCTTGAAAGCGGGAAGAGTGTCGTCACATCAAATAAGGAGCTTGTAGCAACAAAGGGTGCAGAACTGCTGAAAATAGCTAAGGAGCATAATGTAAACTATCTGTTTGAGGCAAGCGTTGGCGGCGGCATACCGATAATCAGACCGCTCAGCCAGTGCCTTGCAGCTAATGATGTAATAGAGATCGCAGGTATCCTTAACGGCACAACAAACTTTATTCTTACCAAGATGATAAGAGAGAATATGTCATTTGCAGATGCACTGAAAATGGCACAGGAGCTTGGTTATGCTGAAAAAGATCCTACCGCAGATGTTGAAGGACATGATGCAGGCAGAAAGATCAGCATACTTGCTTCTTTGGCATACGGTAAGCACGTATATCCGGATTATGTTCATATGCAGGGCATTACAGGTATAACGCTTGAAGATGTTGCCTATGCGGCAGCTTGGGGCGGTGTTATCAAGCTTATAGGTAAGGTAAAACGTCTTGAAGATAATACACTTGATATAACAGTTGAACCTATGTTTATTGAGAAGAACAGCCAGCTTGCAAATGTTGATGACGTATTCAACGGCATACTTGTAAAAGGTGATTCAACAGGCGATGTTGTGTTCTATGGAAAGGGAGCAGGAAAGCTTCCTACAGCAAGTGCAGTAGTTGCAGATATAATGGATTGTGTAAAGCACCTTGCAAAGAGAAAATATCTTGACTGGGCAGATGGTGACAGCAGTATAGTCAAGCCGTATGAGCAGACATCATATCCTGTTTATATAAGAGTTGAGTGCAGTGATAAACAGTCAGCATTCAATAAAGCGCAGGAGCTTTTCTCGGATGTAAGTGCTATAGTAAGGGCTAACGAGCCTGCAAATGAAACAGCCTTTGTTACAGGAGAAATGACCGTTTCCGCACAGGAAAAGGCTGTAAAGGCATTTGAAGATGCCGGCTTCAAGGTGGTATCAAAGATTCGTATTTCGGATCTGTGATTTGATATACAATAAAAAAACGGGGGAGAGAAAATGAGTCTTATCGTTCAGAAATTCGGTGGAAGCTCAGTTGCAAATGCAGAGCGAGTTTTCAACGTAGCAAAAATTGTAACAGATACTTATAAAAAGGGCAATAATGTTGTTGTAGTAGTATCTGCTCAGGGCGACACAACGGATGATCTTATAGATAAAGCAAACGAGATCAATCCTGACGCTTCAAAAAGAGAAAAGGATATGCTTCTTGCAGCAGGTGAGCAAATATCTATCGCACTGCTTGCTATGGCAATAGAGAAGCTTGGTTATCCCGTAGTATCACTTTTAGGTTGGCAGGCAGGTTTTGAAACAACATCTGCTTATACAAGCGCACGCATAAAGAGAGTAAGAACAGACAGAATCGAGAAGGAACTTGACAAGAAGAACATAGTTATCGTTGCAGGTTTCCAGGGACTCAACAGATATGAAGATGTAACTACTCTTGGCAGAGGCGGTTCAGATACAAGTGCTGTGGCAATAGCAGCAGCTATGCATGCAGATCTTTGTCAGATATTCACCGATGTTGAAGGCGTATACACAGCCGATCCGAGAAAGGTAGCAAATGCAAAAAAGCTTCAGACTATTTCATATGATGAGATGCTTGAACTTGCAACTCTCGGTGCACAAGTACTGAATAACAGAAGTGTAGAAATGGCTAAGAAATATAATATAGAGCTTGAGGTGCTTTCAAGTCTTACAAACGCACCCGGCACAATTGTCAAGGAGGCAGCAAAAATGGAAAAAATGTTAATAAGCGGTGTTGCTAAGGATACCAATGTAGCAAGAATTTCTGTTGTAGGAGTACCTGATAATCCGGGTCTTGCATTCAAGATGTTCTCAAAGCTTTCAAAGAGAAACATCAATGTAGATATCATACTCCAGTCAATCGGCCGTGATGGTACAAAGGACATTTCCTTTACAGTTGCAAAGGACAATGCAAAAGAAGCAGCAGAGGCAATGGAAGAGTACGTTGCAAATGTAGGCGGCAAGTCTGTACTTGTTGACGAAAAGGTTGCTAAGATATCAATAGTAGGCGCAGGTATGGAGAGCCATGCAGGTGTTGCTACAAAGATGTTTGAAGCACTTTATGATGCACAGATCAACATCCGCATGATATCTACAAGTGAGATAAAGGTATCAGTACTTATTGATGAGAAGGATGCTGACGCAGCAGTAAGCGCTATCCACTCAAAGTTCTTTGATTAATATGTAAATTAAATCTTTGGTACGGTTCTCTTTGAAAGGGAGCCGTACTTTTTTATGTCCGGGACAATAAATATAGTAGAGTAGAAAGAATATATATCCAAATGATAGAGGTATTGTTTAAGCAAGGTATATTTGTAAAAATATTTTACTGTACCATAGTAGAGTAGAATTTATATATAAACTTAAAAGATATATTTTCCAGATAAATCAAAATCAAAAGTGAAGTGAGCAGAAATTACTTAAAGTGCAAAAAACAGGCATTGCAAACCTGAAAACAGAATTTACAATGCCTGTAGAAAATAACTGTATTATTATCAATACTTGATAGGATTGGAGGAGAGATACTTCTTGACCATAAGTGCAACCTTGAATACAATAGCATCCTCGAACTCTCTCAGATCCAGACCGGTAAGCTTCTTGATCTTTTCAAGACGATAAACAAGAGTATTTCTGTGAACAAAGAGCTTTCTTGATGTTTCTGAAACGTTGAGGTTATTCTCGAAGAAACGCTGAATAGTAAACAATGTTTCCTGATCGAGAGATTCAATAGAGCCTCTCTTGAAAACTTCCTTAAGGAACATATCGCAGAGGGTAGTTGGGAGCTGATAAACAAGTCTTGCGATGCCAAGATTGTCATAGCTGATAATGGTGCGTTCGGTGTCAAATACCTTTCCGACTTCAAGAGCAACCTGAGCTTCTTTGAAGGAACGTGCAAGATCCTTGATGCCTGTAACGGGTGTACCGATACCGATAACACAATGAGTATAGAACTCTCCGGAAAGAGTATCAACGATAGAGCTTGCTTACTTTTCGAGGTCTTTTGAGTCTATATCATTTTTGATTTCCTTAACGAGAGCGATATCTGTTTCATTGATGTTTATAACGAAATCCTTTGTTTTGTCGGGGAAAAGATTCTGAATTACATCATAGGAAGAAATATCGGTTTTAGAGGATATCTTTATAAGCAGACATACTCTTGTAACATCGGAATTAAAGCGAAGCTCTCTTGATTTGAGATATATATCGCCGGGGAGAATGTTATCAAGGATGACGTTTTTGATAAAGTTTCCTCTGTCATATTTTTCATCATAGTATTGTTTTATGCTGCCGAGAGAAATTGCGAGAATTGCGGCATATTTCTGAGCTGCATAATCGTTACCTGCAACGAAAACGGCATATTCACCTCTCGGTTTGTTGCCGAAGGATTTATATGTATAGCCGTTAAGTACAAACGGAGCGGCAGAGGTGAGCATTTCTGAGGTGATATGTTCGTTTACC
Organism: Acutalibacteraceae bacterium; assembly: GCA_045224775.1. Lineage (GTDB taxonomy): Bacteria > Bacillota > Clostridia > Oscillospirales > Acutalibacteraceae > UBA1213. Next base: position 10,964 of record JBGVAQ010000420.1, read on the forward strand.
TCACCGATTTTTCCAAGCTCGCTGCATGCGATAACAACAGACGTTTCGTCAATAACACCGATCGTTCTGTCAATTGTGTCACGCATCTGGTGGATAACACCTTGAAATAATCTGTTTGACATATTTTTTCCCTCTCTTTGAATAATGTTATTTTTAAAGCTTATCAACAGCACTGACAGCTGATTATTATTTATATATACATTTTACACAAAATTAAATTAAATTGCAACCTTTTTAACAAAAAAATATTGAATTTTTTTGTTAATTTCCTTTAAAAATTATATAATGTCACAAAAAGTACAGATAATTCGTTAAAATTAACATAAAAAGTATTGTTTTTTGTGTATTATAATAGATACCTTATAAATCAATATTTATCATTTTGTATAAATAGTACGGTATTTTGTACAAACAGATGATTAAATTCTGAGATAATTAAAATATCAGCTTGCAAAAAATGTACAGTCATAATATAATCAAGTATGGAAATGGGGGAAAGGAAATGGAGCTTATAAAAAGGATGATAAAGAAAGAAACGGTATTTGTGATATCGTTTCTTTTGGCGCTGATATCATCATTCATTGTACTGCCGAGTGAAAAATATTTTAATTATATTGATTTTCGTGTTCTGGCTATACTTTTAGGACTTATGCTTATAATGTCGGCTATGAAGCGTATAGGTATATTTGACAGGATATGTGCATTCCTGTTGTCTAAAATAAAAAACAGCAGGCAACTTGTATATGTACTTGTAATGCTGTGCTTTTTCTCGTCAATGCTGATAACAAACGATGTTGCACTTGTAGCATTCGTGCCTTTTGCGATATATGCACTCAAAACATCAGGTCTTGAACATAAGGCAATATTTACCGTAGTAATGCAGACAATAGCTGCCAATCTGGGAAGTATGCTGCTGCCGTCAGGCAATCCGCAGAATCTGTATCTCTATAATCTTTCGGAAATGGGATATGTAGATTTTATACTTCTCATGCTGCCATATACGGTTCTGTCATTCATACTTTTGACGCTTATTATATTTATATTTTGCAAAAAAGAGCCTGTTGCAAAGATAGAGAATAAAAAGTTGCTGCACTATAAATCATCAGAAAAAATAAAAATAATGGTATATATGCTGTTGTTTATGGTCGGGATAATGACTGTATGCAGATTTGTACCGTTCTGGATATTCCTTGCAGGCACAGCCGTACTTATTGCAGTACTTGATATAAAAGCTTTTTACGGTGCTGATTATTTCCTTCTTCTTACATTCACATGCTTTTTCATATTTATAGGCAATATAGGCAGTATTCAGGCTGTAAGGGATTATTTACAGTCACTTGTAAACGGCAGAGAGGTGCTTGCCGGAGTTATATCCAGTCAGTTTATAAGCAATGTACCTGCGGCACTCATGCTGTCAGGCTTTACAAAGAATTATTCCGCACTTATAATCGGTACGGATATCGGCGGTCTGGGTACGCTTATAGCATCAATGGCGAGCCTGATATCATATAAAAGCTTTTGCGTCAGTTTTGACGGAAAGGACGGTAAAAATACCAAAGGCAGATATCTTCTTATGTTTTCATATTATAATGTCATATTTCTGATATGTCTTGCCGCATTATATATCATAACAGGCAAATAAAAGAAAAAAACGTATAAAGTAAACTTGAATAGAATGAACACAAATGTTATAATGTAAATCGGTAAAGGGGAGCTGATATAAAATGATTAACAAAGCAGAGCTTTTAAGTCCGGCAGGAGATGCAGAGTGCTTTGAAAGCGCACTGAAATTCGGTGCAGACGCAATATACCTTGCAGGAAAACAATTCGGTATGAGAAGTGCGCCGACAAATTTTGATATTGAAACATTGAGAGAATCGGTAAAGAAAGCACATGAAAAAAATGTGAAGGTATATGTAACATGTAACACACTTCCGAGAAATGATGAGATAGACCGTATGCCGTCATTCCTTGAAGAAACGGCTGACTGCGGTATTGATGCATTCATAATAGCTGATCTGGGAGTAATGCAGCTTGCGGCAAAATATGCGCCGGATATAGAAAGGCATGTTTCAACACAGGCAGGTGTAGTCAATTATCAGACAGCAAGCTTTCTTTATGATATGGGTGCGACAAGAGTTGTGCTTGCAAGAGAGCTTTCACTTGATGATATAGCAGGAATACGTGCAAAGACAAATCCGAAGTTAGAGCTTGAAGTATTTGTACACGGCTCGATGTGCGTATCATTTTCGGGCAGATGTCTTATATCAAGCTATATGATAGGCAGGGATGCAAACCGTGGAGATTGTGCGCAGCCGTGCCGCTGGAAATATCATCTTTTCGAGGAACACCGTGACGGACAGTATTTTCCCGTTGTTGAAGAGAACGGCGGAACATATCTCTATAATTCACGTGATCTTTGTATGATAGAACATATAGATGACATACTAAAGGCAGGCGTAAAAAGCCTTAAAATAGAAGGCAGAGCAAAGTCTGCATATTATGTTGCGGTAACAACAAACGCATACCGTCATGCGCTCAACGACTATTATGTACAGGGTGAGAACTGGAAGCTTGCGCCATGGATAAAGGAAGAACTTGAAAAGGTCAGCCACCGTGAATATAATACAGGCTTTTTCTATGGCGGAGAGCCGGGACAGGTAACATCTGACGGCGGTTATATACGCAAATATGAAGTAGTTGCTGTATGTGACGACTATAAAGACGGTACAGCATACCTTACTCAGAGAAACAGATTTTTCGCAGGCGATACACTTGATGTACTTCCGCCAAGCGGAATACCGTTTGACATAAAGATAGAAAGTATGTTCAATGAAAACAATGAGCAGATAGACGCAGCACCTCACGCAATGCAAAAGCTTACAGTACCCACAACTACAGAGATACCAAAAGGTTCGCTTTTGCGTAAGAAACGTATTATTGAGAAATAATCTGGAGATAAAATATGGATCATTTCAAATTAGTATCCGATTACAGACCTACAGGCGACCAGCCAAAAGCGATAGATGAGCTTGTAAGGAGTATAAATGCAGGCAATAAGGAGCAGACGCTTTTAGGTGTAACAGGTTCGGGCAAGACCTTTACAATGGCAAATATCATAGCAAGACTTGACCGTCCTACTCTTGTGCTTGCACACAATAAAACCCTTGCCGCACAGCTTTGTTCAGAGTTCAAGGAATTTTTCCCTGAAAAT
>JBGVAQ010000421.1:0-7196 GCA_045224775.1 Acutalibacteraceae bacterium
ATGTCGGAGTGCTTGACCGCTGTCTTAATGAGAATGCATATATCTGCCCCGGACTCGGTGATGCGGGCGACAGGATATTCGGTACTCTTTGATAATAAATGATCAAAAGCCTGAAAGCAAATTTGTTTTCAGGCTTTTTGTCTTTAACTTTTTTGCACTTCCCTATTGAAAAATCTTCTGTTAAATAATATAATATTTATCAGTGTTTTATGCTAAACTCAGAAAGGGAGATAAAAATGGCACAGCAGAAAAAAATGGTAGAAGCCATAACATCAAGAGATGTTGATTTTGCAAAATGGTATACCGATATCGTAAAAAAAGCAGAACTTGCAGATTATTCAGGCGTTAAGGGCTGTATGGTAATACGTCCGTATGGTTATGCTATATGGGAAAATATGCAGAAGGATATGGACAGCCGCTTCAAAAAGACAGGACATGAAAATGTCTATATGCCTATGTTCATACCCGAAAGTCTTCTGCAAAAGGAAAAAGATCATGTCGAGGGTTTTGCTCCCGAATGTGCATGGGTAACTGTAGGCGGAAGTGAAAAGCTCAATGAGCGTCTTTGTGTAAGACCGACTTCCGAAACACTTTTTTGTGAGCATTTCGCAAAGGTCGTAAACTCATACCGTGATCTGCCTAAGCTTTACAATCAGTGGTGCTCCGTTGTACGCTGGGAAAAGACTACCCGTCCTTTTCTGAGAACTTCGGAATTTCTCTGGCAGGAGGGACATACTCTCCACGAAACAGAGCAGGAAGCCCGTGAGGAAACTCAGAGAATGCTTCAGGTATATATAGATTTCTATAAAGACACTCTCGCTATACCTGTTGTTGCAGGTCAGAAAACAGAAAAGGAACGTTTTGCCGGTGCGGTTGAAACATATACAATAGAGCCTATGATGCATAACGGTGTTGCACTTCAGGGCGGTACATCACATTATTTCGGTGACGGATTTACAAAGGCATTCAACATAACCTTTACCGGACGTGACAATACACTCCAGTATCCGCATCAGACTTCATGGGGTACGTCAACAAGAATGATAGGTGCTATAATCATGGTACACGGCGATGATGACGGTCTTGTACTGCCGCCTAAAATCGCACCTATACAGGTTGCTGTTATCCCGATAGCTCAGAAAAAGGAAGGCGTTCTTGAAAAGGCAAACGAGCTTAAAAACCGTCTGCTTGATAAAGATCTGCGTGTAAAGCTTGATGACAGCGATAAAGCGCCCGGCTGGAAGTTCAGCCAGTATGAGATGCTCGGCGTACCTGTAAGAATAGAGATAGGTCCTAAGGATATCGAAAACGGTCAGTGCGTACTTGTTCTCCGTCACAGCCGTGAAAAGAGAATAGTTAAGCTTGACGAGCTTGAAACAGCCGTTGAACAGGCACTCAGTGATGTACATGAGGGCATGTATCAGGCAGCACTTCAGAACCTTAAAGAAAAGACATTTGAAGTCCGTACACATGAGGAATTCCTTGATACAGCCGCAAACAAACCCGGCTTTATAAAAGCTATGTGGTGCGGTGACAGTGCGTGTGAGGATCAGCTCAAGGATGAAACAGGCGGTGTTAAATCACGCTGCATACCTTTTGTTGAGGATCATATCGCTGATGTTTGCGTATGCTGCGGCAAGCCTGCAAAGCACATGGTTTACTGGGGAAAACAGTATTAATTCATAATGCATGGTCGGTATATCCGGCTGTGCATTATTTTTTGTATCAGGCAAAAATAATTGATTTATCGGAAAATTAATGGTATAATTCAATATACACTAATACACTGAAAATTACGAGGTAATTATTATGAATATTGTTGTTGCAGGACTTGGTATAATAGGCGGCTCGCTCGCTAAGGCAATCAAAAAATATACGGATAACTATGTTTACGGTATGAACAGAAGCCATGAACCGCTGGAAAAAGCACTGGAGTGCGGTGCTGTTGATGCAAAAGGCGATCAGGAGGTGCTTGGAAAAGCTGATATACTTATACTTGGACTTTATCCCGAAGCGGCTGTTGAGTTTGTGCGTAAAAACGGTATGTATATAAACAAGGATTGTGTCGTTGTGGATACATCGGGTATAAAATCGGAGATATGTCCGCAGATGGAGCAGCTTTCGGCAGATTTCGGGTTTACCTTTGTCGGCTTTCATCCTATGGCTGGAAAAGAGAAAAACGGCTTTGATGTTTCCGATGCCGACCTTTTCAGAAATGCAAGCGCTATAATTGTAAAGGAAAATGCGTCTGATGCTGCCGTTGAGAGAATAGTTTCTCTTTGCACGAAGATAGGCTTCGGACGTGTAGTCTATACAACGCCCGAAGAACATGACAGAATGATAGCTTTTACTTCACAGCTTCCTCATGTGCTTGCGTGTGCTTATGTTTTCAGCCCGAACTGCCCCTATCATAACGGCTTTTCGGCAGGCAGCTACAGGGATGTTTCAAGGGTTGCGAATATAAATGCAGACCTTTGGTCAGAACTTTTTATCGAGAACAAAAAGCCGCTCATAACTGAGATAGATACGCTGATAAGCAATCTTATGCTTATCAGGAACGGCATAGAAGACGGTGACCGGAGAGAGCTTACAAAAATTCTTCACAGGGCAAAGCTTATAAAGGAGGAACTTGGTGAATGAGAAAAGTACATGTCGGAACAGGCAGAAGTTATGATATAATTATAGAGCATGATATACTCGGCAGTGCGGGAGAATACATAAGACCGCTTACAAAGGCTATAAGAGCCGTTATAGTAAGTGATACCAATGTCGCACCGCTGTATGCACAGACTGTAAAGGAATCCCTTGAAAAAAACGGCTTTGAAGTGTCGGTATTCGTTTTTGAGGCAGGCGAGGCTTCAAAGCGGCTTTCAACTATCGAGAGGATATATACACACTGCTTTGAGAACAACATAACAAGAACGGATATAATTGTCGCACTCGGCGGCGGAGTAACGGGAGATATGGCGGGTTTTGCGGCTGCAAGCTATCTCAGGGGAATAGACTTTATACAGATACCTACAAGTCTTCTTTCACAGGTGGATTCATCTGTCGGAGGAAAGACGGGTGTTGACCTTCCTACAGGAAAAAATCTTGTAGGCGCATTCTGGCAGCCGAGCCTTGTACTGATAGATCCCGAAACGCTCAAAACACTTCCCGACAAGTTTTTCCGTGACGGACTTGGCGAGGTCGTGAAATACGGCTGCATACGCAGCAGCGCACTCTTTGAAAGACTTGAAAAAGAAAATGCCGGTGATATCATTGACGATATCATTTTTGAATGTATATCAATAAAGCGTGATGTCGTACAGAATGATGAACGTGACACGGGAGAAAGGGCTATACTCAATTTCGGACATACTTTCGGTCATGCGCTTGAAAAGCTCGGAGGTTATACCGAGCTTACTCACGGAGAGGCTGTTGCGGCAGGTTCTATAATACTTACAAGACTTACCGAAAGCAAGGGTATTACAGAACAGGGCACAAGTCAGCGGCTTGAAGCACTTCTCGGAAAATACGGACTGCCGACAGGTTCGGAACGTCCTCTTTCAGAAATAATAGCAGCGACAAGGGGAGATAAGAAAAGTACGGGAAAGAGTATAAACTTTGTTTTCCTGAAGAAAATAGGCGAATGCTTTACTCAGAAAGTGCCTGTAAGCGAAGCGGAGAGCTTTTTCGGAGCATGATAAATTAAGGCTGAAAAATAAATGACCGCACATTCAGTCGTGCGGTCATTCTGCGTTCTTGCCAAAAAATAGCGGCTGCAATTAAAGCAGCCGCATTTTTCATCACTGATGGTTTTCGATGTACTTAACGAGATCGTCAACTGTCTTGATGTTCTCGATCTCATCGTCGGGAACTTCAACTTCAAACTCATCTTCGATAGACATAAGAAGGTCTACAACGTCAAGAGAGTCAGCGCCGAGGTCGTTGATGATAGATGTTTCGGGATTGATCTTATCCTCCTCAACATCAAACTGTTCGCTAAGAATAGCCTTTACTTTTTCGAGTACCATTGATGATTCCTCCTAAAAAAATTTATGTCTGTAAAAAATGCGGACAGCTGAACTTGTAGACAAAGCAGATGGTTTGTGCTACAATATGGGAAAATAGAAATTCCGTCAGCCGATATGCAAATTTCCATAATCAAATCTTATTAGTTATTTGCCTCTTTGTCAATACGAAATTTGCATTTTTCTCTAAGAATTAATATTTTTTTTACATATGACTGTTTTTTGTCGGATTTTTTTAAAAATTTGGAGGTCATTAACAATGTCGGAAAGAATTTTTGCAGTGATAGGACATCCTATCGGACATACTATGTCACCGTTTATACACAAAAGATTATTTGAACTTGCAGGGGAAAGCGGTGATTACCGTATAATAGACGTTGCACCCGATGAACTGCCTGTTAAGATCAATATGCTCAATGAGCTTTGCGGATATAATATTACTATTCCGAATAAGCAGGCGATTATACCGTATCTTGACAGACTTGATGAAAAAGCCGAAATGTACGGCTCGGTCAACACCGTAAAAAACGGAACTGTCAGGGAGGGGTTTACAACAGATCCTGTCGGCTTTCTTAAAGCTCTTGAACATGAGGGGATATCATTCAGCGGTAATGTGGTTATACTTGGCAGCGGAGGCGTTGCAAGGACATTTGTATATGAAGCTGCACTCGCAGGCTGTAATATAACGCTGGCGGCAAGGAATACCGATGCAGCCGGCAGGCTTGCGGAAGAAGTATGCGGTAAAGTTGAAGGTACAAAGATACAGACCTGTACCATAACTGAGCTTGACGGCAGCGGCATTATGCCCGACCTGCTTATAAATGCCACACCTGTCGGAATGTATCCCAATGTAAACAGTGTACCGGTTACGGACAAGGTTATATCAAGGAGCAGTAGTGTCTTTGATGCGATATACAATCCGCTTGAAACGGTATTTATAAAAAAGGCGGCTGCGAACGGTTCAAAGGCACTCGGAGGAATGTCCATGCTCGTATGGCAGGCTGTCGCCGCACATGAGATATGGGACGGTACTGTGTATTCAAATGACGATATATCGCAGCTTGTTGAGGACAGCGCCGCAGAATTGAAGAAATTATTCTGACAGTCTGCATATAATAAATAGAAAGCTTTAAGAGGTGTTTTTGGATGGGAAGAAAGAGTATCGTTCTTTGCGGCTTTATGGGCTGCGGCAAAAGTACTATAGGAAGTCTGCTTGCACGTAAAATGGGTATGGCTTTCGTTGATATGGATTCATATATAGAAAAAAAGGAAGGCAAGTCTGTTTCGGAAATATTTGCACAGAGCGGTGAGGAGCATTTCCGTATGCTTGAGCGTGAAGCGGCAAAGGAACTTGCCGGTAAAAAAGGTCTTGTTATAGCAACAGGCGGCGGTACACTGACATTCAGGGAAAATGTAGATACCCTGAGAAAAAGCGGAAGTATAGTACTTCTTGACCTGCCTGTTGAAGCCGTAGAGGAAAGGCTGAAATATGACACCACAAGACCGCTGCTTGCACGTCCCGACAAGTCGGAAGTCATAAGAGAGCTTTATAACAAGCGTCTGCCGCTTTACAGGGAGGCGGCTGATATAAGCGTTGATGCGTCAAACTCACCGATGCAGGTTTGTATGGAGATAATGTCCGAGCTGTGATATTTTTATATACAAAATGATTTTATCGGGGAATATTTACAGTAAAAAACGTATTGACAAATTGTCTTTAAAGCTTTATCATAGTAGCGTACTTAATTTTAAGAAAGGTCTGTCGTTATGAAGACACTGGGCGCACGATTTTTTGAATACTTCTATTCATTTTCATGCTTTTTCTTTGCATGGAGAAATCATTCGTCCTGCGTATCTTCCTTATCTGAACGACATTCCGGGCTTATAGGCGTATAACGGTACTATAAAAAACGGCATGAATTATTCGGGGAGATTCCGCAGGGAGTCTCCCTTTTTTCGTGCAAAAAATGAAACGGAGGAAACAAAAATGATAATCATCATCAAACACGGCGCAAGCAAAGAACAGGTCACACTTTTCAAGGCAGCACTTGAGGAAAAGTACAATGTTACAGTAAACACATGGGTAGGTGTGGAGTCAACTGTACTCGGACTTATCGGGGATACAATACAGATAGACGAGGACTGGATAAACGCTCAGGAAGTCGTTGAGAGCATAAAGAGAGTACAGGAGCCGTACAAAAAAGCCAACAGAAAATTCCATCCCGACAATACAGTTATAGAACTTCCCACAGGACAGAAAATCGGTGACGGCAGTTTGTGTATAATGGCAGGTCCGTGCTCAGTTGAAACGGAGGAGCAAATAAACTATGTTGCAGAAAGAGTAAAGGCTGCGGGTGCAACATTCCTCAGAGGAGGCGCATTCAAGCCCAGAACTTCGCCGTATTCATTTCAGGGACTTAAAGCCGAAGGTCTTGATCTTCTCAAAGGTGCAAGAAAAGCAACAGGACTTCCGATAGTTACGGAGATTATGAGAACGTCACATATTGACATGTTCGAGAGCGTTGATATAATACAGGTCGGTGCAAGAAATATGCAGAACTTTGAGCTTCTCAAAGAGCTTGGAAAGATAAACAAGCCGATACTTCTGAAAAGGGGACTTGCAAGCACTATCGAGGAATGGATAATGAGTGCCGAATACATCATGGCAGGCGGCAACGAACAGGTAATACTCTGCGAAAGAGGCATACGCACATATGAAACCGCTACAAGAAATACACTTGATCTTTCCGCTGTGCCGATAATCAAGAAGCTTTCGCATCTTCCGGTCATAGTTGATCCCAGCCACGCAACAGGAAAGGCATGGCTTGTTGAGCAGATGTCTTTAGCGGCTGTTGCGGCAGGTGCTGACGGTCTTATGATAGAAGTACACAACGATCCGAAGCATGCACTTTCAGACGGTGCACAGTCGCTTACGCCTGACCAGTTCGACAGAGCCGCTAAAAAGATATTCGCATTAAAGAAAGCCTATGATGAGATAGAAAATGAAGCTTGATTTAAGGTTTACCACGATATAAAAAAGAAGTAACCGCTGCTCTTTCAAAACTGCGGTTACTTCTGTAATCATTGATTAGGGGACTGCAGCAATCGGCTGATCTCCTTGCTGTTTTTATTATACCCTGTCTTTTGAATTTTGTCAATCGTTATTTCAACGTCGGAATATCA
>JBGVAQ010000422.1:0-6543 GCA_045224775.1 Acutalibacteraceae bacterium
ACTCTCGCAAAACAATTCGGAAATAAATATACCAAAGAAAATCTTGAAAAAAAAATGGGTTATTATCATAGAACTTTAAAAACTCCATACCAGAAAAAAACTCCGGAACCATTCATAAGCGAATTTGAAAAATACGAAAAGAACTACTTTGTGAAAAATCCGCCACCGGTAACCACTGATAAATCAAAAGAACTGCAAGAAAAAATCAAAGTTTCAAAAAATCCATTTTTTCTTCTGTTGGTTATAATAAGAAAATTCATGTTCAGAAAAAAATTAAAAGCAGCTCTTGATAATAAATATGACTATTTTCATTTGAGAGCAAAAAATCAAAAGAGTTACAAAACCAAAAAACCGGATCTAAAACAAATTCTTTCAAGATACGAAAAGAACCCTTTGAATGCAGGCAATATTTTATATCGTGATCTGGTGAAAGCACAGGGAGAAAATTTAAATATAAAAATTTCATTGTCAGCCGTTCCAAAACTGTATGCTTATCCGTTTTTCTTCTCGGCAAAGCTTTACAATGACCATGCTATTATCACCTTAAAGAAAAGCAACAAAGAATTAATCAAAAAAGCATTGAAGCTATCAAATGAAAGTATTATTGAAGATCACAACAACTATTACACACCAAAATTTAACTATCAGGAATTGAAAAAACGTGCGGAAAATCTTGGAGTAAAAATAGAGTTCTTAGTAATATCCCCCTCAGAAATTGAAATGCTGAACAATGAAAATGAACGTTTTGTTCCTATACCGTTAAAAGACGGTAAAATCCGCTTAGCGTTTCTTCCTCAGAATAAAGATTTCATTCTTCATGCACTTTATCCGGACAAGTACACTAAACGAAAATACGCATCAGGGACAAAAAATGCAAAAGTAATAACATTAAAAAAGAGAAGTATCCCTTTTGACAAAAGTATCCTGACAAAGCGTAAAATAGTAAAAGATAAAGAAACACAGGAAGTAAAAAAGCAAGTCACTTTTATCGAGCAGACCGAAAAGGAACAGGATGAAGCCGAAAATATAATTAATAAACCCGATACAAGTAATATTGTAACTAATAAACGCAGGAGAATGCGATAATAAGTATAAGTAAGACACAGGATATTATACAATAGCTGTGTCTTACTTTTTTCATATTTTTATTGTCATTAAATACCATTATTGCCAGAAAAAATAGTTCTCTTTTTGATTATTAGTGATTATTTTTCATTAAATGTATCAATAATTTACGGTATACGTAGCAAGGCAAAAAAAGGGCAAAAGGTATACGTAACAATAGCAAAAGGTATACGTAACAATAGGGAAAAGTATACGTAGCAAGGCAAAAAAGGGGCAAAAAGTATACGTAGCAAACGCCATTTTTTTCGAACATTAGTTTGTTGATAAATTAAAAAACCGCTTAAAATCAGGTTTTTTTTAAAAAAAAGGTATACGTAGCAGCTATTTTTTCTGAAAACTTAAAACATATTAAAAAAAGTCTATTTAAGTAAAATAGAAAAAAAATAGCATTTTTCAGTAAATATATAGAAAGTCTCGTATACCTACGTATACCTCGTATACCTTTTTGAAAAAAAACCGCATAAAATCAGGCTTTTTGCGGTATACGTAGGTATACGAGCTACGTATACCTTTTTGAAAATTTCTCGACCTTCGTATACCTTCGTATACCTTTTTTTGTGAAAAAAAGGTAAATTTCTATATTAGAATTAAATAGAAATTTACCTTTGATTTATTATTTATATTCTTTTTTAGGGAGCATTTTCAGCCTGCTTAATTTACCATTTATTTTCTTTGTTATTGTCTCATATCCTAATTTATTTAACACTGTTGAGATTTGTATAGCTGTATATTTTGATAATTCAGAATGTTGTCCGATAAAATCGGTTACGGTCATATACTTATCTGTTATTATATAGCCTGAATGTGAATTTTGTCTTTCCATATTAAGACTTGATATGATATCTATAACTTCGTCTTCTGCTTTTAATGGTTTTGTATATTCTTCATTTCTGCTGTCAAGTTCCTTTCTGGTTTCGTCGTCAAGTCTGAAGCAACTTGACATTGATTCTCCTTTGGCGATTTCTTCAAGGACTGTGTGATATATCTGTGCCCATAATTGCAGTGCATCGAAAGGCTTTATTTGCTTGTTATAATCAATATGTATATCATCTGATATCGGTACAGTAGCAAATCTTCGGTTACCTGTTTGATCTATAAGGAACTTATCATCATTTACAGTACCGACAAATGCAGTCATACGAGGGAATTTCAGTGTTGCCCTGCCGTAAGGAAGTCTGTATTCGTCATTTGCCTTGGTCAGCATAGCCTTTACGCTGTCCATATCTTTTTTCATTGTGCTTCCGATCTCGCCCAGTTCGCATATCCAGTTGCTTGTAGCCTGAATTATGCTGTCTTTGTTTCGTGGATCGATGCACATTCCTTCTCCGAAGTATTGCGGAAACATAGATAAATGTTCAAAGAATCTTGTTTTGCCAATTCCCTGCCTGCCTTTGAATACAAGTATCAGATCAAGTGAAAACGGGTGTTTGCTGTCATTGAACAGTCCGCAGACAGCCTGCATGAGCCATTTCTTTATTATTTTTCTGCTAAGTGTATCATCTTTCTTTATACCGAATATGTTGTAAATTTCTTCAATACGATTTTTTCCGTCCCATTTTGCTGCTTTTATCATGTCAAGTACAGGATTTATTCTGTGATTTGACGCAATTACTAAAAGCATGGTTGCAATTTTGTCGATACTGCACCTTTTAAATTCGGTTTGTAATTCGTTATAGATTATTGTTGGAGCTGTTTCGGTCAGATGTTCTTCTGAATATCCGTAAAAACCTGAATACTCTACAGTGTGTTTGATAATATTGTACCAGATTTTATATCCTTTCATATTCAGATAGTTGGATAAATTTTCTATAGTGAGTAGTCCTGTACCGTCAATATCGTAAACAGACAGTCTGTTTTTTCTTTTTTTGCTTTTATCTGACTTTTTATCGTATGCATCAGGCTCGAACAGAAGTCTGACGTCTTTCCAGTGTTTGCCGGAACATGAGTTATGAAAGCACTTGTATCCGAGGGAGCCGTCTGACTTTTGAAAAATGGCAGCATCCTTTCCTTTATGGCTTTCATCGAATAAGCAATGCTCAAGAATATATTTTACAGAACCGTTTGCAGCACGTTCTATACTTTTAACAGGGATATTATGTTCTGAAATAAACTGCTGCAAATCAAATTTTTCTTTTGTGTTTTCCTTAGTCGTGCTGTAAGCCGTCTCAGACGGCTTATTTTCATCGATTTCAGCCGCTAATGCCCTAAGTAATGTAAAATCATTAACCGGTATAGAAAACGGCGTAGAAGGCTCTATATAGGCTTTCCTGTGAGGTCTTTCCGGAGTGGTCGCACCTTTCTGTGCGATAGTTCCCCAAAGCTTGCATATGCGTGCAGGATTGAATACAGTGGTGTCTACTTCCACACTATCATCACTGAATTTATCTGATAATACTTTCAGTGCATTCTCAAATACAGCCACATTTTCCTCTGTATTTTTCACATTGAAGCGATATACCAGATGTATTCCGTTTCCGCTCATTGCCCTGATAGGCTCTTTAAAGCCTCTTTCGGACATAAAACTGCGTATGGTATTTGATTTTTCTTTTGCGAGAGTGAGTTCTGCATCAGAGCTGCTTACTCCTGATATACGTTTCGGATCAAGATCTATCAGCAGCCAGTTCAGAGCTGTTATTTCATTATCTTTTGTGGTTGGTGTCACGTTTTCTATAAAATGGTCATGCTGTTTGCGTGAATAGCATGACATATCTATCGGATTAAGGGTTATAAATATGTTTGAAGCCTTTGCAGTCGGTGTACGTGAGTTCCAGTTTGGTCTGAAATCCTGTAAGGCTTTTATAGCTGTATCTGCATTTGTAAAATATCCGCTTGCATTATAGCTGCCATTTATAAGACGTATTTCAAATAATTCTCCGTCCGTATGTAAAAGATGTATGGCATTTGATAAATTTTTTGTATCAAGTACAAATAATGACATAAAAAAACCTCCGTAAAAGCATAATTTTACGAGGTCACATCTAAATATATACTTGATTTTTATCAATAGTTATGTTAGAATAACTTAAGGACATAAAAAAATCAAATGATACATTGAGCGCGACCTCTTTGTATTGTTGTAGGCAGTGGTGTTACCAGCACTACTGCCTTCTTACTTTTTATTATAGCATAAATTATGGAAATCATCAACATAATTTTATAATTTAATTTTTATCTGAAAGTTCATTTTGACAAATAGCCGTAAAATGCAAATATAAGCGTTTTACGGCTATTTTCTCTAAAAGGGTATTTTTTTATGTTCCTGAAAAATACATTGATTCTGAGCGTTTCAGGGGCTTTATAGTGTATTATAGAATGCATACATAGTTACTTTCCGAATATCCTGCGAAAAAAACCTTTTGTTGTTTTTTCGTATGTTTCCTGAGTTTCTTTTTGCTCTGTTGTCTGTTCTGCCTGAAGAAGAAGCTGTTGTTTATCGGCAGCAGCTAAAGCCTGAGCAGCAGCCAAAGCCTGTACTAATGCATTTTGCTGCTCCTGTGAATTTTTCAGCATGGCAGTCAGATCGGCGATCTGTTTATCTTTTTCTGTTAGCTGATGATCCTTAATAGAAATCTGTTCCTGCAAAACACGGATAGTTTCTCTAACAACTTCTGTATTTTGGTTACTTTCCTCTTGCAAGTTATTTTGTAACTGTTTGCAAGAGGAAAATTTTGGTCTTGGTAAGTTCTTTGCAAGCCCTTGCAAATTTCCCTTGCAAGTATTGTTATTTTCTTCTTGAAAATCCGCATTATAAGCGGTGTTCTGAGGGTTGCAAGAGGAAATTTTTGGTCTTGGTAAGTCCTTTGCAAGCCCTTGCAAACTTTCTTTGTTAGTTTCATCCTTTTTAAAAATTTTTAATCCGTCAGTTGATATGTATTTTTTTCCGTTTTCTGATTTGCAGTAGCTTTTTAAGGATTTGTTTATAAGCTGGTAAATGCGTTGAGTTGTGACTCCGGCTCTTTTTGCGAATTGCTTTACCGATAAATATTCTTGTTCCATAATTATCTCCGATCTGAAAGATATCTGAATAATACCATAACATTACCATTTTTTATATCTGTCGTCAAGCTTCCGGAAATATAATGATATCATTATATTTTGTGCAGATTTGTATATTGCTATCGTTAG
This sequence comes from Acutalibacteraceae bacterium, assembly GCA_045224775.1. Taxonomy (GTDB): domain Bacteria; phylum Bacillota; class Clostridia; order Oscillospirales; family Acutalibacteraceae; genus UBA1213. Next base: position 5,251 of record JBGVAQ010000422.1, read on the forward strand.
AAATATATGATAAAATTTTATTGTAATAAAAAATGGTGGTGATTTTATGACCGTATCAAAAGCACAAATGAGAGCAACAGCCAAGTACGAAAAATCAAACTATGATAAAATTCTGTTGAGACTTACCAAAGGTGAGAAGGATAAATATCAGATGTATGCTAAAAGTAAAGATGAAAGTCTTAATGGCTTTATAGTTCGTGCGATGAGGGAAGCAATGCAGAGAGATGAACAGGAGCTATGAATACTATGTCAAAGACAACTAAAAATTATAAAGATACGGTATTTTCAAGTCTGTTTTATGAATGTGAAAATGCAGAGGATAATGCCAGGTCTTTGTATAAAGCTCTTACAGGCAAAAATGTTGAAGAAATCGAAAAATGCCGGCTTGAAGAAGTTCTTTTCAGGGAGTTTAAAAATGATGTTGCATATATCATGGACGGGAAATGGGTATGTTTTATCGAACACCAATCTACAATAAATCCAAATATGCCATTGAGATTGTTTATTTATGCCGCAAGGACTTACGAAAGATTTATTACAAGCGATTTGATTTATAGCTATAATCTTGTTAATGTTCCCAAACCTGAATTTTATGTTCTTTACAACGGAAAAAATAAACTTGAAAATAGTAAATTGATGTTGAGTAATTCATTTTTAGATAATACCGGCGATATGACAGCCGAAATAAATGTAAGAATACTTGATATTAATTATAACAGGATGGATAATCAGTTAAAAAATTGTCATGCACTTTCAGATTATGCTTTTTTGGTTGATAGAGTCAGGAACAACAATGGCAATATGGAGAAAGCTATAAGAGAGTGTATTGATAATAATGTTTTAAAAGACTATCTGACTTTTTACGGAAGTGAGGTTATCAATATGTTATTTGAAGAATACAATGCAGAAAAAGCTCTTGAGATCAGAGGAAAAGAAGAATATGAGAAAGGCAGAGCAGAAGGAGAAATTACCGGCGAAGAAAAGGGCAAAGCCAAAATGATACAGCTATTCTATCAGGCTGAAAAGAATATTAAAAAAATCTCAGATACTTTCAAAATTCCTGAAACAGAAGTAAGAAGACTTCTTGCATTAAATGTAAAATAAAAGTACCCGATCTTTCAGTATCAAAATAAACATCAAAATAAAAAGTATCAAAACCACTCAGAAACAATACATCTCTGAGTGGTTTTTTAGTATTAGTTTTAACGAACGGTTTTATTGATATCACACTGCTTTAAAATAATTCCACTTTCCACATTGGAATAGATAGTGCTTATCTTTGGAGTGATTTTT
>JBGVAQ010000423.1:0-1949 GCA_045224775.1 Acutalibacteraceae bacterium
TAATTATAACGGTTCTACAAATACAATCAAGCTCAAGTTGGTCAAAATTCGGCTCCGGTGCCTATCGCTTTTGTGGTGCATTTCCGGGAAGTGGCAATTTAGGCTGTTACTGTATTGCGCTGCAATTATTATATTATACAATAAACAAAAAATATGGTTTAATTAAAAGCAATGGCATGATTTTAAGAAGTATAGTCTGCATTTTTTTATCAGTTGCCAGTGGAACAAGAACAACAATGTTTCTTTGTTTTATTGTTTTCCTGTTTTTTATCACGGAAAGCTTATTAAAAAGGTTCAGATTTGATTTTTTGAGTATATTAGTAATTGTTTTCATTCTTTTGCTAATTATCGGTATTCCAGTGGCCGATTGGTTTATTAACAGAACAGACAGAGGTGAATTAGGTCTTTCAGGCAGTGGCAGAGTAACACTCTTTTTTAATATGTTTGATTCAGCCAACGCATTTCAATTACTATTTGGAAGAGGATTGGGTATTGGCACAAATATTGCTGTTACATTGGGTATGGGAAAAAATGAACTTGCGGATTCTACCATTAATTTAATTTTCATCCAATATGGTTTAATAGGATTAGGTATTTTTCTTGCTGCATTATTGAGAATAGGCTATCAGATGTGGATTAAGACTGTGCCTTCAATTAAAGGAATCGTCATATTATTTATATTGGTTATTGCAGTTATGCTTTTTATAGGAAATCTTTTTGAACATATTGCTATGTCAATTATTTTGATCTTTACATATTATTTGATAATGACACCTGTGGAGGAAGTTGCAAATGCAGGAAACTGAAATAATCGTAGCACATCCGGGAAAACAACATTCATTTCAAACAGCCATTATTTTAAATAACAATCACCTTCTTAAAAGGTACTGTACATCTGTATACCATAAGAAAGGTACAATAGAATATACTTTAAATAATCTGTTATCCAAAAAAGATAAAAATAAGGCTATATCAAGAAGAATGCGGGACTTTCCGGATGAAAAGATAGCAGTTCTGGCAGAATTGTCCGGCTTAATTTCATTACTGGTCAATCGGATACATGTTTCGTCTGACTTTAAACGGAAAGTAAGACGGTTTGCATCCGGACGGTTTAATAAAAAACTGTGTAAAATATGTAAAAAAGACAGCGTTTCTTCGGTGATTATGTATGACACAAATGCTTTTGAGTGTTTCAGTTATTTAAAAACCAAAAAACCATCTGTAATCAGAATTCTGGATATGTCTGCAGTGGCCAGACCATATGCGGCGCAGATCCTTCTGGAAGAATCTGCCAGAGTGAACGATCCGGTTTTTACGGATGGATGTAAATATCTGACCGATAAAAAATATATTATGAAATCAACAGAAGAAATTGAAATGGCAGATTATCTGTTGGTTGCTTCCTCTTTTACCAAACAGAGTTTGATTAGTTGTGGTGTTTCTGAGGAAAAAATCAAGCTTATTCCTTATGGAATTGATATAAATTCTACAAATCCACATGATTATCACAGTAAGGAAAAACTAAAAATAATTTATGTTGGATATGTTGATTATACAAAAGGAATACATTATTTGCTGGATGCAATTATGGAAATGCAGGATGTAGAATTGGATATTTATGGAGTGGTTAATCAAAAATCAAAAATATTCAATACTGGAAAGAATATGAATAATGTTCATTTTCATGGTTTTGTTTCAAAAGAAGAATTAAATCGTGCGTATGGCGAAGCTGATGTTTTTGTATTTCCATCGTTGATTGATGGATTTGGAATGGTTATTTTAGAAGCAATGAGTCAGGGTTTACCTGTTATTGTAACAGAAAACTGTGCCGGACATGATGTTGTAGAGGATCAGAAAGACGGATTCGTTATACAAGCATTCAGCAGTGATATTATCCAAGAAAAAATCAGGTATTTCTTGAACAATAGAAATGCTGTTCAGGAAATGGG
>JBGVAQ010000424.1:0-3971 GCA_045224775.1 Acutalibacteraceae bacterium
ATGTCTTAAAAATGCTCCGTCAAGTGCCATGATTTCCTCCGGAATTTTTAATTTTTATGCGAGATATAATACGCCGTCAGAGTCCGATTCAGCCTGTTCAAATTTTGTATAAGGAAACTGTTGATTCAGCTTTTTTACAAGCAGGGGTATTATCATATCCTCGGACTGAAAATGACCGAGATCAAAAACAGCGATATTATTGTCATTTGCAAAATTTATAAGATGGTGTTTTATCTCACCTGTTACAATAGCGTCACAGCCGTTTTTTGCGGCTGAAAATACGCACTCACCGCCTGCACCGCAGGAGACGGTTATTTTTCTGATATTTTTTCCTGTATCGGTAAATCTCAGACCTTTAAGTCCGAGAGAATTTTTTATTGACTCTGCAAACTCACGGCAGCTCATTTCCCTGTCAAGCTCACCATAAAGTGTACAGTCCTCTACAAAGCGTTTTTGGATATTTACGCCTATTGACAATGCAAGAGTATCATTAACTCCGTTTTCAGCTATATCAAGATTTGTATGTGCGGAAATTATGGATATACCGTATTTTGCCGCAAGGTAGGGAATACTGTCAGAGGAAAGTAATTTTATAGGGTTGAATATTACAGGATGGTGTGTGACTATTATTTTTATGTTTTTCCGCACAGCTTCATCTATAACTGCTTTGGTTGCATCGAGTGCTACAAGTATTTTATCATCCTTTGCGTTTTTATCGCCTATAAGTATTCCGACATTATCAAAGCTCATAGCCGTTTCAAACGGTGCGAATGTATTTATATATTCATAAATGCTTTTTACACTTGTCATTTTTCCGCCTCGCTTTTGCCTTCTGTTTCTTCGATAACTGAACGAAAATAAGCGGCTTCATCACGCCTTCCTGACTTTTCAAGACCGTCAATTTTACGTTTCAGCTTTGTTTTTATCATGTTTATATATCCGGCAGCTTCCTCGGAATCATCATCACCGAGTGAGCCGATATATTGTATTTTTTTGCTGCACTCACGTATTATACCGTCATATCTGCACAGCATTACAGAATAATGTTTTCTTCCCGAAACACACGCCTTTTCCTGTTCAATGCAAAAACCGTTCTGATACAAAAACAAACGCAGTGACTCCATACGTGTCATAGGCTGCAAAATAAGTCTTTTGCTGCCGTCATAAAGCCACTGCGTTCTTTTGATGATTTTTGCGATAAGCTCGCCGCCCATACCGGCGATAACGATATCATCCGCAAGATCGGGAGAAATATTGTCAAGACCGTCTGAAAGCACAGCCCTGACTCTATCCTCAACACCGTAAAGGCGGATATTCGACTCCGCATTTTTCAGCGGACCTGTTCTTACATCGCTTGCAACGGCGGAGAGTATCTTCCCTTCAGCAGCTAACTTAACGGGAAGAAAGGCGTGATCGGTACCAACGTCAACAAGCTTTGAATCCTGTCTTACAAATGAAGCACATAGCGCAAGGCGTTCATCAAGCTCAAACAAAGTATTCCGACTCACAAAAAAACCTCCGAAGCTTATTTATCCTTGATATGCTCGTTTATTTTAGAAACGAGGTCATCAGCGTCAACACCGTGAACCATACAAGCCTGTTCGATGGTTTCGCCTCTTGAAGCGGGACAGCCGAGACAATGCATTCCTATTGAGAGGAATATGGGAGCAGTTGTTTCGTCTATCTCAAGGATATCTCCGATAATAGTTTCCTTTGTTACCTGTGCCATTCTTATCATTCCTTTCATTTTTAATATTCCCATTATAACACACAAAAAAACATATTTCAACGATTTTTTTCAGAGGTATTTTATATGAGTAAGATAAAAGTGAGTTCTGAATTTGCGAATAATCACGAAGCTGAACGAAATAAGAAGTTCAATGACCTTGCTTTGAAAATGATTGTCAGCACTCTTAATAACAGAAATAACAAAGCTGAATGTTCCTCGGGAGAAAAAACACCCCGTATCTGATATAAAGTCTTTCTCATAAGCATATTATTTGCAGACGGAAAGGCGGTGTTTATTATGAAAAATACAGTTGCTATATATTGCAGATTATCCGAGGAGGATAAAAATAAGAAAAACAGGCTTGATGACAGTGGGAGTATTCAGAATCAGAAGCTTATGCTGACAGAATACGCCGAGAAGCAGGGATGGGAAATATATGGAATATATTCCGATGATGACTATACCGGTTCAGACAGGAACAGACCTGATTTCAACAGGATGATATCCGATGCCAGAGCCAAAAGATTCAACATTGTTCTTTGCAAAACTTTATCAAGATTTACACGCGAACTGGAAGTAGTGGAAATATATATACACAATCTGTTTCCGCTGCTTGGGATAAGGTTTGTGAGTATAGTTGATAATATCGACACAGATATTGCAGGTAACAAGAAATCAAGACAGATAAACGGACTTATTAATGAATGGTATCTTGAGGATATGTCAGAGAGTATAAAAGCCGCACTTAAAACACGTATGAAAGCAGGATATTTCATAGGTTCGTTTGCGCCCTACGGTTATAAAAAGGATCCTGAAATAAAAGGACATCTTGTTATAGATAATGAAACAGCGCAAACAGTCCGTGATATTTTTGATATGTATATAAACGGTGTTGGAAGGTCGGGAATAGCAAAAACATTAAATGAAAAATGCATACCAAGTCCATCGGAATACTATCGTATAAACGGAATAAGGAAGAATATTTTATCAGAACGTAACGGAAGATACTGGAATTATAATACAGTAAGTCATATTTTAGAAAACGAGGTTTATATCGGAAATCTTGTTCAGGGAAGAACGTTCAATCCGACCTACAAATCCCGTCATAGTATATCTGCCGAAAAAGATAACTGGATAAGATGTGAGAACACGCATGAACCGATAATAGATAAAGAAACGTGGGAGCTTGCAAGAAAAATATGGAATTCAAGGTCGAAACCGTGTTATAAAGGCAGTATGAATAAATTTGCAGGCGTATTGTATTGTGCAAAATGCGGTTACGGTATGGGTGTTGCCTATAACAGACATAAAAGATATTATAGGTGCAACGGTGCAAAGTATGGCAGAGTATGCTGTGAAGGTACGAATGTTTTTGAATCTACATTAGAAAAATCAATACTTGATGAAATACATAAAATAAAAGAAAAATACTTATGCAGAGACATTATAAACAGAGCAGCAGTAACTGATATTGTAAAGATCCGTACAAAAGACCTCGAAAAAAGAAAAAGAAAGCTTCTGAGAAATTCTGAAGAGCTTTCAAATACATTAAAAAGTCTGTATATTGACAAGATGAACGGAATTATAAGTATATCTCAGTTTATAGAGCTTTCAAAGGGATTTGAAAAAGAAAGAGACGAACTCAACAGGAAGATATCTGATGCAGATTCAGATATTGAAAATGAATCAAAGCAGACATGTGACGAGGAAAGCAGAAGAAAAGACGCTGAAAAAATAATAAGCTTTGACGATATTTCGAGAGAGCTTGTCAGCACATTCATAGACCGCATAAATGTAGGCGGAAACCGAGAAAACAGAACAATAGACATTTTATGGAAGTTTTAAAATAACGCCCGACCTCTCAAAACAGAAGTCGGGCGTATGTTATCGTTTATTATCATTCAACCGGCAGTTTGCCTGTTGTGATCTGTTCAAGCTGATAAATTATCTCACTGAAATAACGGAGATCTACTTTATCAAGAATTATAGCTTTTTCGTTGTCTGCTTTGTCATATACATAGCTTCCTCTTTTTACTGTACCGGGATGATAGAACCTGATATTTTCTATTGTAACATCCTCATCATAATATCCAACGGAACAGCCGCTGAAAGAAAATTCTGCTGCATGACCGGAAAGCTTTTCTGTTCCATCGGACAGTTTTTCACGGGAAGTAATGTCTTCACGGTAGAATTCAAAAAATCCGCCTCCGTCCTGTATAGAACCTTTGTACCAGCCAAACTT
>JBGVAQ010000425.1:0-9377 GCA_045224775.1 Acutalibacteraceae bacterium
ATATGGACACTTTTAAGGAACTGTGGAAAAAGCTTTTAAACGGCGGTACGGATTTTGATATCGTTTTCAGAAATATGATAGATAAAAAGCTCAGGACTCTGAGAGCCAGAGGTAATATGAGGGTGCTGGATACAGGCGAAAAGCTCTATATGATGTGGTTCGATGATGTTACCAACATACTTGATGATGCACTCAAAAATGACATCTATTATGATAAGCTGACCGGACTTTTCAATATGACTGCATTCGGGATAATAGGTGAAAATGAACGTGCTTCAATGAAAAAGAAAAGTATCGTTCCGGCTTTCGTTTATTTTGATGTTCGTGATATGAAGGCTATAAACGAAAAACATGGTTTTGCAAAGGGTAACGGTGTTATTTCGGGTATTGCTTATGTGCTTAAAGATGTTTTCGGAACAAGCGTTATATCAAGATTTTCCGATGATCATTTTGTTGTTCTGGCAAACCGCAAGGGCATAGAGCAGAAAATAGAAAAGGTATGTCATGATGTACTCAACAATCCTATGGGTATAACTGTGCATATATGTGCGGGTATATATACGGATATCAAAAATGATGTGGATATCTATGCGGCATGTGACAGGGCAACCCTTGCATGTAAGAGCCTTAAAGGTGACTATGGCATAAAATACCGTGAGTTTGACCGTGAGATGTTCAATGCTTACCATAAAAACAAACATGTTATCAGAAATTTTGATGAGGCACTTGCAAACGGCTATATAAAGCTTTACTATCAGCCTATAATAAGAACCGTAACAGGTAAAATATGCGATATGGAAGCTCTTGCAAGATGGATAGATCCCGAAAAGGGTATGCTCCCTCCGGGAAGCTTTATTTCTGTACTTGAGGATAACCGCCTTATAAATAAGCTTGATTTTTACATGGTAAGAAAAATATGTGAAAGTCTTAATGAACAGAAAAAACAGAATGTTCCGGTTGTTCCCGTATCTGTGAACCTTTCAAGAATAAACTTTGAGCTTTGTGATGTTGTTGAAGAAGTAACAAAGATAGTTGATGAACACAATATCGGACATGAGCTTATAACGATAGAAATTACCGAGAGTGCATTCATACACAATCAGCAGTTTCTTGAAAGTCAGATAGACCGTTTCCGTAATGCAGGCTTTAATGTATGGATGGACGATTTCGGAAGTGAGTATTCATCTTTGAATACATTACAGGAATACAGCTTTGACCTCGTAAAGCTTGATATGCGTTTTATGAAGAATTTCAGTCTTACCGGAAAAAACAGGCTCATACTTTCTGATATCATAAGCATGATCTCAAAGCTTGGCGTACATACTCTTGCAGAGGGTGTTCAGACAAAGGAACAGCTCAGATTTCTGCGTGATGCGGGCTGTGACAAGGTGCAGGGTTATCTTTTCAGCCGTCCTATGCCGTGTGAGTATTTCTATAATAAGACTGTCCTGTATAACGGACTTCATTATGATGATGTTGAGCGCTCGGATTATTTCAGCAAGATAGAAACGACAGGTCTCGGATTTCCTGCTATTCCCGACCTTCAGGAAGGTTTTTCGGGAGATGCAAGCGGAACACCGTCAGCCGTAATGGAGATACATGACGATAAGTGCAAGATACTTAAAGCAAACAATGCATACAAGCAATTTCTTTCAGATATCGGTATATCAGATGAGCTGATATATGGGGATTATTATGAATGGGAACGCAATATTGCACCGGAGTTCTTAAAGGCTGTAAATGAATGTATGGAAACAAAGAAAAGTGTATATCTTTACGGTGTTGCTGAGGGCGGAATGAAGATAGACTTACAGCTTGTCAACGTTGCCTATGATGAAAAGAAAAAGACAGGTGCAGTACTTGTTTTAATAATCAAATACTCTCCGGATACTTCAAAAGATTAAAAATATAACAGCTGCCACGCTTAAAAGTTGTGGCAGCTGTTTTTTGTACAAAATAAGCCTCCATCATTGAGGGAGGTGGCACGAAGTGCCGGAGGGAGTTCTTCACGCAGTTTTCCACAAAGCGTACTTTCGGTTGAAAAATTCTACAAGCAGCCCGTTATCCTGAGCGTAAGCGAAGGATCTTAAAAGATTCCTCACTGCGTTCGGAATGACAAACTAAGTGTGTTTATCGTTCTCGTTCCGCTCCGCTGATTTTATATTAACCGTAAGTTATGACTCCCTCAGTCAGCATAGCTGACAGCTCCCTCTCAGAGGGAGCCTTTAATGTTTATGAGATAGGCTCAAAGTCTGCTGCGCCATGCTTGCAGAGAGGACAGATGAAATCTTCGGGAAGTTCTTCGCCTTCGTAAACATATCCGCATATTTTGCATACCCAGCCTTTTTTGCCGTCTGTTTCCGGCTTCGGCTTTACATTGTTCTGGTAATAGGTATATGTCATTGTTTCCTTATCGGAAAGTACTCTTGCTTCTGTTACGCTGCAAATGAACATTCCGTGCGTGTCAAGGTCAACATAATCCTCGACTTTCAGTGACATGAATGAATTGATGTATTTCGGGAGGAATACAAGTCCGTTATCGGAATAGAGCGGCTCACAGCCTTCAAATTTATCTGTGTTTCTGCCGCTGCGGAAACCGAATGATTCAAACACCTTGAACGGAGCTTCTACTGACAGACAGTTTACATTCATTTTTCCTGTCTGCTTTATTACATGATGTGAATAGTTCTGCTTGTTTATGCATACTGCTATTCTGTTGGGAGAATTTGTTACCTGTGTTACGGTGTTGACGATAAGTCCGTTATCCTTCTTTCCGTCATTTGAGGTAACTACATAAAGTCCGTAGCCTATATTGAAAAGTGCAGTCATGTCATTCTTGTTTGCGGTTTCGTCATGCTGTGAAAGATAGTCCATGCAAAGCTCGTTTGCAAGGTCTTCAAGCTGCTTGCTGCTGTCCTCGTTCAGTGCGGACATAATCTTTACTGTTGTATCTGTAAATGTTATGTTCTTGCAGCCCTCAAGCATCTTTTTCATTGTTTTTGCAGCCGTGGGTGCCCATGAACCATTCTCAATAAGACCGATAGTTTTGTTCTGGAAATTTCTTTCGGTGAGGTGGTTTATAAATTCACGCATGAACGGGAATATTTCTGCATTGTAGGTCGTTGTTGCAAGAACTATTCTGCCGTAGCGGAAAGCATCTTCAACACATTCAGCCATATCTTCTCTTGCAAGGTCGTTTACGGCTACCTTAGGACAGCCCTTTACTCTCAGCTTTTCTGCAAGAATTTCAACAGCTTTCTTTGTATTGCCATATACGGAAGTATAGGCTATCATTATGCCGTCGCTTTCTGTTGAATAGCTTGACCATGTATCATAAAGACCAATATAATAGCCGAGATTTTCTGTAAGTACAGGGCCGTGAAGGGGACATATTTTTTCTATATCAAGAGTTGCAGCTTTTTTGAGAAGTGCCTGTACCTGTGCGCCGTATTTTCCGACTATGCCTATATAGTATCTTCTTGCTTCACATGCCCAGTCCTCTTCAACGTCAAGAGCACCGAACTTTCCGAAACCGTCAGCAGAGAAAAGTACTTTATCCTTGCTGTCGTATGTTACCATTACTTCGGGCCAGTGTACCATAGGTGCGGCTACGAAGTTGAGAGTATGTGTTCCGAGATCAAGTATGTCGCCCTCTTTGATGACAATTCTCTTATCGGAAAAATCCGTACCGAAGAAATTCTTCATCATAGTGAATGCTTTTGCACTTGAAACTATTGTTGCGTCCGGATATATTTCCGTAAAGCTCATTATGTTTGCGCTGTGGTCGGGTTCCATGTGCTGAACGATAAGATAATCCGGCTTTCTGCCTTCAAGGACATTTTCAAGATTGTTGAGCCATTCATGCTTGAAATTGCGGTCAACTGTATCCATAACGGCTATCTTATTGTCAATGATGACATAAGAGTTATACGCCATGCCGTTGGGTACATCGTACTGACCTTCAAAAAGATCGATCTTGTGGTCGTTCACGCCTACATACCTGATGTCATTTGTGATGTTCATAATTAACCTCCGTTTTTATTATATGGTTTTGCCTGTACTGTCAGGCATTTTCAGCAGGTTCTTCTGAAACGATGATCATTTCCTCTTCGCTTTTTTCACCGTTTTCAGTTCCTTCTTCTCCCTCTATGACGATTTCTTCGCCTTCTTCACCGTCTGCAACGATTTCCTCTTCGCCGCCTTCTTCTTCACCTTCAGCGGTTATTTCACCTGTGTATCTGAAAGAGATCTCTTTGCCGTTAGCCATGCCCTTTTTGTAAGGTATTGAATACATTACGAATTGCTGTTCGCTGTCGCTGCCCGGTTCTGCGCCCCAAAGCTCGATTTTTAAATTATTTCCGTCAATGCTTATATCACCGAGGTCAATTTCTTCGCTTTTATTGAAAGCTGCCATGACTAACATAAGGTCGCTTGACTTGAACATTTCATCATTGTAATTTGCGGATGAATATGTCAGAAAATTCTGGTTGCTCTCCGCACCGTTTGCTACTGAAAGCATTGCACGGCTCAGGATATATTCGCTTTCATTTTTGGTAAGAAAATCTTCAAGCTCCGATTTTGATGTTATAACGTAAGATGCCGGAAGCTTTGCGCTTGTACCCTTCTGCAGTCCTTCAAGGTCGAAAGAAGTGTAGGTTATGTCAATAAACGGACTTTCGTTCTCTGATGACTGGTCGGTGCTTGCTTTTTCTGAGTTTTCTGTGGAAGCCTGCGAGCTTTCTGTTTTGCTTTCGGTCTTGCTCTCGGCTGTGCTTTCCTTGCTTTCAGTGCTGCTTGCTGAAGAAGCCTGACTTGATGAATTTTTGTTATTGTCCTTTTTGCCTGCACAGCCTGCTGCAGCCCCCATTATTATAAGGCCTGCAATGATTATACATAGTTTCTTTCTCATTTTTACCTCTCCTTTTTTAATTTATCTTGAAAGCGCTACAAATGCATTTTTCTTAAGGCTTTTGAGAAATCTGCATTTAGAGATATTCTTTCCGCCGCATTTTGTGCATACTGTCATTGCTGTTCTTGATGAAGAAACACTTACATTTGTATTTGCAGCTCTTTCTTTTGCCTGTTCACGTTCTTTTACAAGTCTGCCGTATGTGCAGTTCATTATCTGCTCTGTTATATCGGTAAGGTCTTCTTTTTCAAGACCTTCGATTATACCGCCCGAAATAACGGGGATAGTTACATATTTGTCAATATCTGCCATACTGAACTGCTTTGTTCCGCAGCTGCTGCATACAGAACCGCTTATTACTTCTGCCTGATGACCGAAATTCTTTTTTATAAAATCTATATCTATCGTTTTTCCCTCATTTATGAATTTTGCAAGCTGCATAGCCATAGCAACAAGTCCCCCGAAATACTGCTGTGTCCAGTATCTGCTTTCTTCGGACGGGAAGGCTGTGTTCTGGAAGGTGAAGTTCTCAAAGCGGCCTTTTTTGGAAAATCCCTTTATAAAGTATGTTGTGTCCTTTGAGCTTTCCCATTTCTGTATGCATTCGCTGATATAATCGGCATAAAAATCCTCTTTGGTGTCTTTGAGTACCTTTTCCATAGCCTTTATTGAAGTTTCGTAGAATTTCATTAAAATATATCCTCCTTGATATTATGAGAGTATTATTTCACGGGTATCACCGTGTCTTTATATTGATTATATATGAAAATTTGAGAATAAACAATGGATTTTGTTAATTTTTTTTAAAATATTGTGTTTAACAAATTGACAAACACAATAGAATAACATATACTTTACTATGAAGTATTGTAGTCAGCGGCAAGATCTGAAAAATATATTAAGCAGCTTCAATTTTTTAATGAAAAGAGATGTATGATATGAGATGTGTTAAGTGCGGTGCTATGATGTCCGACAATTATAAATTTTGTATCAATTGCGGAAGCAAGGTGGAAGCTCCGCCGCAGCCGCAGAAACAGTCCGTTATATGCAGTAAGTGCGGGGCAGAGGTGCCTGAAAATTATAAATTCTGTACAAGATGCGGAAATAAGATAGAAGTCGTTCCGCAGGCACAGAATAATACACAGTCTGCCGGAAGACATTTCTCTCTTGAGGATATTGCACGTCAGCAGGAGGAAAAACACGATATCGGTTTTGGTTCGTCTGTAGGAAAGATTGCCGAGGAATCTTATGATGACGAAACATACGATGATGAGTCAGACGAGTACGCAGATGAGTATTCACAGGAGGAACCTCCGGCTCTTGACAGTTCGGGAAGTGCTAAGATAGGCGCAAGTTTTTCGCCGCAGTCCGAACCTGAAAAACCTGCACCGGCTAATACTCCAAAAAAGGCTGAAAGGCAAAGCGGTGATAATGTTATGCTCTACAAAATAACAAGTCCGGCTGTACCTTTTGGTGAGCAGGATCAGATATGTATAGATATTTTCGGAAAAGATGCCGCTAAGAAGCTTGCTGATTTTAAAAACAGATGATAGAACAGAGCTATGCTCTGTAAATATATTAAGGAGATGAACCTGATGTTTTTTAATAAGAAAAAGAAGGACCCTCAAGAAAATCTTGCAAATAAAGAATTCGGTGTGCCGGAAGTGCCAAAGAAGCCCACATTTCCCGATAACGTTGTTAATCCGCAGTATATGGTTTCCAACCCTAATGACCTGAATCCGCAGTATAATTTATCTGAAGAAACTGTGCCTGATTTTTATTCAAACTCCGCTCAGCCTGCTCAGCCGATGTATAATAACCAGCAGCAGTTCAACAGCCAGCCGATGTATAATAATCAGCAGATGAATCAGCAGCAGTTCAATAACCCGCAGCAAAATTCACATCCTTTCGGGGAAGCTGACAGGTTCAACGGTCAGGAGAATTTCCACCAGTTCGGTGATCCTGATAAGTTCAATCAGATGCCCGAATATCAGCAGGGTTATAATGCACCGCAGAATACACAGCCTGAATATGCACCGCAGAATGCACAGCAGTTCAACACACAGCCCGAATATCAGCAGGGCTATGCAGCACCGGAGAATACACAGCAATTCAATGCTCAGACAAATTATCCTCAGCAGGACGGCATACAGCAAGGCTTTGCAGCTCAGGACATTGAGCAGGGTTTTATAGAGCCTGACGGCTTCAACAATGGCAATGATCTTAATTGATAGATCAAAAAGAAAGAGGGATAATTAACAATGACTGTCATTGATATCAGAAATATTTTTTCCGACAGAAACATAGCTCTTATGGATGTTACCGCAACACACCTTTACTATACGGAAAAGAAATATGAAAACGGTCAGAACGACCTTTATATTCTTGAATACAACAGAAGTTCACGCAGAGAAAAGCTTGTTACAAACTATACGCTTGACGATCCGTCACTCAGGGATCATATCTATGTTTTTGAAAAGACGATGATGATAGTACTGGAAAACGGTTCAAACAGTTTCTGGCTTATAGAGATAGACAAAAAAAGCGGCGGCGAGCTTAACAGAAGAAAGGTGGTCTGCACGGGTACATTTACCGATTGTATCCCGCTCGACAGCCAGCATCTTCTTATATATACCTCTCCCGATCAGATGAATGCAGAGGTTTTCCGAAAGTATAAGGAAATAACAGGCTGTGATTATCTTTGCTATATGTATGACCTGAAAACAAATCAGAAGCATTTTGTAAAGATACCGATAATAGCAAGCATAGGCAGCGAAAACATAAAGCTTATGAACATACAGGGAGAAAGCTATCTTATACTTCTTGATCCGTTTGGCGATGAAGAAACCAAGGAGAACTACTTCAAAGAGCAGAGATGGATAAATACAGATATAAGAGATAATATCTGGTTCTGCAAGACTTCCGAGGTTATTGAGCAAATGGAATCGGGAGGCGAAACTATCAAGAAGCAGTGTATAGCAAGTGCGGATATAAAGGCACTTGTAAGATATATGGGCTCTGATCCCGAAAAGGTTTATTTCAGAGCAAAGGAATTCAAGAGCAGCATGGAAAAGATATGCAGCTTTGATATAGCAGAGAATACACTCACTGTCGAAGCAACTCTTGAGCCGCCCGAAAAGAATACTTCTTATATAGTCGAGGAAAAGCCGTTCAAGGCGTTCTCCGTGACAAAGGGCAGGGCAAGAACAGTCGTACAGGGAATAGTAGGCAGTGACGCCGAGCTTTCGTATAATAACGATCTCGGTAAGTTTATAACATGTATAAATGACCGTTATGTAATAACAAACCGTCAGATATTCAGTGAGGAGAGCAAGAGAACGCTTTCTTATTACTATATCTGTGACTGCAGGTCGGATAAGTCCGAAAGCTATGACTGCAATTGCTACATAAAGGGCAATACACTTGTTATATATTAAATCGGGTAATTCAGAATGAGAAAAAAATATATTTCACTTATACTTGCAGGAGTATTTATATGTACGGCTTTGATTTCCGGATGCAGCGGCAAAAAGGATGAAGGCAGTACATCAGGTAAGGATAAACGCAGCACTCCGGAATCAAGTGATGTTTCTGAAGCAAGCCGTGAAAGCATAGATACAAAAACTTCCTCGGTCGGCTTGCCGCTGAAGCTCAATGAGTGGGGGAAAGCTGCAAAGTTCTGTACGGCAGACAATTCGTACAAGGATGTACCTGTAAGGATATTATCCGTCAGACGTGGCGAAAAGGTAAATGACGAAGTCAGACAGATTGCAAAAAGCTCGTCATTCCTGACATACTTCGAGCCTGATGCAAAAGAGGAATATGCTATAGCTGAATATGAGATATCGCTTGATGGTTTTCCTGTAAAGGAGGGCGGTACTCAGGCAGATATTTTTGCTTCGGTATCAGGGACTGACGGTCAGATGATAAAGCTTGATGACGGCAGCTATTGGGGAACAACGGCTGCGGCAGCCGTTGGTGATGATGAATATTATCACGAAGGTGTCGTCAAAGGAAAACTTATGTATAAAATCATAAAGGGATATAATGATTATCTGCTTATTGTTGGTGAAACGGGAGAAACTCAGGCATATTTCAAACCCGAATAATAATATTTTTATCTGAGGGACTTTTATTTTATCACATATTGCTGTATAATAACATTGGTCATATTAAGGAGGTAATGAAACATGAGTAATGTCGTAGATAAGGTATTAGGTGCAGTATCAGGCTCTTTTGATTTCTTTATTGACAAGAACCGCAGGACTGCTCAGCTTAACCGTATAAGTGCCATAATAAAAAGTGAATCCGATGAGCTTGACAATGCTTATATAGCTCTCGGAAAAATATATGTAAATACACTTAACGGCAGCGCTGCAAATGAAGCCGAGGTTGCACAGCTCCTTGAAAAGATAGAAAAGTGCAAGGCAAGACTTAAAAAAGCCCGTGCAAGATATGCATATATATC